>JACDDX010000027.1 GCA_013816685.1 Gemmatimonadales bacterium | reverse complement strand
GGTCCGGTTTCCCGAGGACCATCCGGACGAGTCGCGCCGGGGCCAGAGCCGCCGGGTGCGGGTGACGCTGCACGACGTGAAGCGACAGGAGCTGCCGCCGCTCGACGACGCCTTCGCGCGGGAGACCGGCGATTTAGAGAGCCTCGACGCGCTCCGCGCCGCCGTGCGCGCGGATCTCCAAACCGATTCGGAACGCGAGGCCGACGCGCAGGTGCGCCAGTCGCTCATGGGTCAACTCGTGGAAGCCAACCGGGTCGAAGCCCCGCATTCGCTGGTCCACCGCCTCATGCACGCGTACGCCGAGATGTACAAGATCCAGCCGGAGCAGATGGAGAGCTTCGAGCAGCAGTTCCACCCGGTGGCGGAACAGCAGGTCCGGCGCGACCTGATCATGGACGCGGTGGTCGAGGCGCAGAGCCTGCGCGCCACGGAAGCCGAGCTGGATGCGCGCGTCGCACGGATGGCCGAGGCGCGCGGCGTGCCCGCAGGGCAGGTCTACGCATCGCTGCAGAAGGCCAACCGGCTCCCCGAGCTGGAGCGAGCGATCACGGAAGACAAGGTTTTCGACTTCCTCCTCACGCAGTCTACCGTAGACGAGGTCTCAGTTTGACGATGGCCACAGTGTATCCGCCGTACATCATCGAGCGGTCCAGCCGCGGCGAGCGGACCTACGACATCTTCTCGCGGCTGCTCATGGACCGGATCGTGTTCCTGGGCGCGCCGATCAACGACGACGTCTCGAACATCATCATCGCCCAGCTCCTGTTCCTCGAGGCCGACAACCCCGACAAGGACATCTACCTCTACATCAACTCGCCCGGCGGCGTCGTCTCCTCCGGCCTGGCGATCTACGACACCATGCAGCACCTGCGCGCGCCCATCAACACGATCTGCATGGGCATGGCGATGTCCATGGGCTCGTTCCTCCTGGCCGCGGGCACCAAGGGCAAGCGGAGCGCGCTGCCCCACAGCCGGATCATGATCCACCAGCCGTCGGGTGGCGCGCAGGGCACCGCGGCGGACATCGAGATCCAGGCCCGGGAGATTCTCTATCTCCGCTCCAAGCTGAATTCGCTCTACAGCCTGCACACCGGACAGGCGATCGAGACGATCGAGCGCGATATGGACCGCGACCGCTTCATGAGCGCCGATGAGGCCAAGACCTACGGGCTGATCGATGCGGTGTTCTCGCCACGACGCGATCTGGTGCCCCACGTCGAGAAGGACGGCAAGTAGCCCAGCCTTGACGCCCCGGGGCTTCGGGACGCACCTTTCCCGAGCCCCTTCCACCACCTTTCGTCACCCGGCCCGCATCATGTCCAACGACAAGCACCTCCGCTGCTCGTTCTGCGGTAAATCGAAGGACTCGGTCCGGAAGTTCATCTCCGGGCCGTCGGTGTACATCTGCAACGAGTGCATCACGCTCTGCAACGAGATCCTGGCGGAAGATGAAGAGCGCGAGGTTGCCGACAGCATCACGCAGGTCCCCACGCCATCCGAGATCAAGGACGTTCTGGACCAGTACGTGATCGGGCAGGAGCGGGCAAAGCGGACGCTGGCGGTGGCGGTCTATAATCACTACAAGCGGATCAATGCCGCTGGCGGGCGCGACAGCGAGGTCGAGCTCGACAAGTCCAATATTCTGCTGCTGGGGCCCACCGGGGTGGGAAAGACGCTGCTCGCGCAGACGCTCGCCCGCATCCTCGACGTGCCCTTCACCATCGCCGACGCGACGACGCTCACCGAAGCCGGCTACGTTGGCGAGGACGTGGAGAACATCCTGGTCCGGCTGCTCCAGGCGGGCGAGTTCAATGTCGCCGAGTGCGAGCGGGGCATCGTCTACATCGACGAGATCGACAAGATTGCGCGAAAGTCGGAGAATCCGAGCATCACCCGCGATGTCTCGGGCGAGGGAGTGCAGCAGGCCCTGCTCAAGATCCTCGAGGGGACGATCGCCTCGGTCCCGCCGCAGGGCGGCCGGAAGCATCCGCAGCAGGAATACATCCAGATCAACACCAAGGACATCCTGTTCGTCTGCGGCGGTGCGTTCGACGGCCTCGAAAAGATCATCGAGGCGCGCACCGGGCGGCAGCAGATCGGTTTCGCCTCGGGCGACAAGCGCCGCGGCGCCGCCCGTGACGATCGGAACCCCTACGCCGACGTCGAGCCGGACGATCTGCTCCGCTTCGGCCTGATCCCGGAGCTGGTCGGCCGGCTTCCCGTTACCGTCTCGCTCGAAGCGCTGGACGAGGAGGCGTTGATGCGCATCCTCGTGGAGCCCAAGAACGCGTTGAGCAAGCAATACAAGAAGCTGTTCGAGCTGGAGGATGTCGGCATCACCTTCGACCCCGAGGCGCTTCGCGCCGTCGCCCACAAGGCGCTCAAGCGCGGCACCGGGGCCCGCGGGCTCCGCGCCATCCTCGAAACGATCATGACCGACATCATGTTCGACCTGCCTAATCGCGATGACGTCCGCGAGGTCGTGATCACCAAGGAGGTCATCACCGAGGGCACGACCCCACTCATCATGACGGAGCGGGCGCGCGCGAAGCGGGAGGCGTGAGCGACCCTCCAGTCTCGTTCGTTGGAAGCTTTCCCGACCCTGACATAGCGCTCGACCCCCCGCTCCCCGAGATCGCTCTCGTCGGGCGTTCTAACGTCGGCAAGTCGAGTCTGCTGAACGCCCTGGTCGGCCAGGCCGGACTCGCCCGCATCAGCTCTACCCCCGGCAAGACCACGCTGCTGAACGTCTTCCGGTTACCGACCTTCTATCTGGTGGATCTGCCCGGCTACGGCTTCGCCGTAGCGAGCAAATCTGCGCGCGCAGGGTACCGCCAGCTGGTGGAGGGTTACCTCCGCCGGCGTGAACGACTCGCGGGCGTGGTCTGGCTGCTCGACGTGCGGCACGACCCGTCCCGCGACGATTTTGTAATGCAGCAGCTGCTGGTAGACCACGAGCGTCCCGTGCTCGCCGTTCTCACCAAGAGCGACAAGCTCGGCCGCGCGGCGCTCGCCGTCCGGGTCTCGGCACTCGCCACGGCACTCCGCTTGCCACCCGACCAGGTACAGCCGACCAGCAGCAAGTCGGGACTGGGTATCGAAGAGCTCAAGGACAGCATCGCGGCCGCCGCCGCCGGGGAGACACTCTGACCATCTGCCGCCTGCCCCCTTCGCGTCTCCCCCTCCGGTTCGCGCTGGGCGTGCTCCTCGCCACCGCCGCCCTTGGTGCCCGACGCTCCCTCGCCGCGCAGCAGCCCCAGCGCGCGCGTCTCATGCCGGTTGGATACGGCACCCTCAGCCAGAACGATCTGGCACTCCGGATCCGCAACGACGACATCGAAGTGCGCTTCGTCCCGCTCGACGAGCGGGTGCTCCGCCTGCTCGCGCCCGATGGCTATGGCACCCTTCGGGGACTCGTCACCACTCGGCGGGCGGCGGTGGACTCGGTCAGCGCCCAGGCGGGGGTGAGCCGGCCCGGAATCGCGCTGGTCACGTTTTTCGCGCTTCGCCCCGGCGCACGCTACGACCCGCAGACACTGACCCTCCAAGTCCGGAGCCGGGTGTACCAGCCCCTCGGAGTCGTGCCGCTGTCGTCCCGCTTCGCAGGTCAGCAGTTGGAGGTTCGCGAGCAGGCGAGCGCGCTCTACCTCTTCGAGGAAGAACTGCCGGTGAATGACTCGTTCACCGTGTCGTACGCCGGATTGCTGTCGGGAGACTGGTTCGACAAGGTGCCGACCCTCGACCGCGAGCGGGGCCGGATCAACGTGCGTTCGCGAGAAGGCCAGCTCGACTCGGCTCAGACCCGGTAGGCCCGGAGCAGTCCGTCCGGCACCCTGCCGGACACCAGCATCGCGGTGGACAGGGCATCGGCCACGACGCCCGACGTGGCCACCGCCGTCGCCTGCACCAACGCATCGGCAGGAACGCCCCGCTCCGGATCCATCACGTGCCCCCGCACCGCGCGACCGTACCGCACCACCGACACGAGATTCGATGATGTGGCCAGGGCCGCGTCCCGGAGCCGGGTAACCGCGAGCAGCCGGCTCGGCGCCCGGGGCCGGGCGATCGCAACTTCCCATCCCGCTTCACCCGGGGGCGCACCGATGGCGATACAGTCGCCGCTCACGTCCAGGAGCGCGCGACGCACGCCGGCCCGGCGCAGCACCGCCGCGGCCCGGTCGAGCCCGTATCCCACACCGATACCACCCAGATCGAGCCGGCTCGCGGTTCCAGCCAGCCGCACGCGATCGCCCTGGATCGTGACCTGCGCCGCACGTACGGCCCGTCGCGCCTCTCCCAGCTCCGCCGCCGATGGAGCGGTTGATCGGGCCCCATGGAAGCCCCACGCGCGCATCAACGGCTCGACCGCAGGATCGAACGCACCGGCGCTGGACCGCCGCGCACGTTCCGCGGCCTCGAGCACCGCCGCCAGATCGGGTCCGACACGTAATGCGTGCCGGCCGGCACTGCGGTTCAGCTCGGCGAGATCGCTCACGTCCTCGAAGATGGAAAGGCGGGATTCGATTCGCCGCAGCTCGGCGAGCGCCGCGGCCGCCGCTTCGTAGCCCAGATCGTCCGACTCCGCATAGAGCTGCAGGTGCACCGGCTGCCCCATGGCCCACGACCAGCGCTCCACGAGCCGTCGGTCGCGCTGCCGGACCAGCCGATGGACAGGTTGCGCGGCACCGTCCCTGGCGCCGAGCGGGACAAGGCCTGCCGCGACACCTGCCCCCGCCAGCCGGAGGAACTCGCGACGCTTCATCCGAGGTCTCGCCGGCCGAGCAGCTCACGAAGCACGAAGAACGACTGTGCGTAGAAGGTGGCGGCCATCAATCCGCTGGAAAGCATCAGCAGAAGGCTGAACCGCGGATCCACGTAACGCATCAGCCACATGGCGGTGAAGGACACCAGCAGTGCCACGAACGGCTCGGCGATGAGCAGGCGCCGCCACCGTTCGGACGGACGCGCGCAGAGCGCCAGCGCCAGTCCACTGAAGGCGAAGATCGCTGCCATGCTGAGGAGGTGGGTGTGGGTGACCGTCAGCATTTCGTCGAGCGACTTGGGGAACTGCATCGCGTCACTTCCGGCCGCATCCTCGACGCCGCGATAACGCCCTTCCACTCCCGCGGCCGACATGTTGGTGGTGTGGTAGATGAAAACGAGCGATGTGGTGTAGCCGATGACCTGGAGGATCGTGATCCAGCGGCCTACCGTCCGGACCGCCTCCGGCAGCACCGCCCAGGTGAGCTGGGAGACCCGGGAGAGCTCGAGCGCGCCAGGCTGCGGATCGGCCGACCCCGCGCTCCGGCTCATTTGAGGCGCCCGGACGCATGCCAGGCGGTGAGGCTGTCGAGCGCGCGACGCACTCCCCTGGTCACCGAGTGCGAGCTGATGGTGGCCCCCGAGATGTTGCGGATGTCCTGCCCCACCTCGAGCGGACCGGCGGCCGTCTTTCCGCGAAACTGCTTCCGCCACGGCTCATAGGCGACCTCGCCGCCGTGCGGCTCGCGATACACCAGGATGTCGATGTCCTTTAGATGATCGGTCGGATCGATCGCCACGAGGTAGGTGATCGGCTGGTCCTTCCCTTTCACGTTCCGCACCTGCGCGAAACCCAGGAGTGCTCCGGCCCGCGAGATCCGAAGCACCGACACGCTGTCCACTCTCACGGTGTCCGTCCGCGCACCCGGACCGAAGATCCGCTCGACCGAACCGGCGACCTTTGCCGGAGGCGCCGACTGCGCGGCTGCATGTGAGGGGACCAGTGCGCAGACGAGCACCGTCCCCAGCGCCAGAGCCAATCGCACTCGGCGGGTCCGGCTCAAAACTGGTAGCCCACACCCAGTCCGATCACCTCGTCCTCCCCGAGTCCGGCCTGGTTTCGCCGGATGCGATAGTCGCCCTTGAACACCACATTGTACACCGGCTTGTAGGTCAGGCCCACGGTGGCGATCCGGCGCGCGAGCGTCTCGTCGCGGGTGACGGCGGTGGGCACGCCGGCCTGGGTGTTGAAGTGCTCGTAGCGCGCAAAGGCGTCGAGCCGCTGCCTCGATTTTCTCGCCACGACCGACAGCAGGTTGTAGGCACCTTCCACGTACCCACCCGCGATTCGGCTGCCCACCTGGCCACCATACAGCGTGTTGATGGCCTCGGCGTCGGCGATGCTCAGGTTGGCGAACACGCCGCGAAGGCTGACCGGGCCGTTGTCGTATCGGGCATCGGCGCTCACCAGTGCGACCGAGTTGTCGAAGGCACCGGTGCCGAGTGCTGGATTCTTGTTGGCCGAGCCGCCGTACCAGAACGAGCCACCGACCTGGAATCCGGGACGGGTCCACTCCAGTCGCCCCGTGAGTGACGGGTTCGTGAAGCTCGCCTCACGGCCTTCCTGTCGGCCGCCCCGAATTCCGTTCGCACCCGAGAAGCCTTCGGCACGCAGCCCGTTCACCACGTACACACGATAGCTCAGGCCGACCGAGCCCGGGATGGCACCGGTTGCTCCGACGCCGATCTCCCGCCAGGTCGAGGGAATGACGAACTGATCGAACGCCGGTCGCTCGACACCATTGAAGGTGGGCGGTTCATGGGTCTCGTTGATGATGCCGATCGGCGGCAGCACCAGGCCGGTGCGGAGGGTGAAGGCAGGTGAGAGCTGATAATCGAGGTAGGCCTGCTCGAGCGCGACTTCGCCGCCTTCCTCCCCGCCCGCGATGAGCGCGTCCTCGAGCTCGAGCTCGCCACGGAAGGTGAGTTTCTGCGAGAAGGTGTGGGCGAGATAGACGACGAACCGCCTGACGTTGACCTCGCCGGGCGTGTCGGCACCGCTGGCATTGAGGTACTGGACCTCTCCATACCCGCCGACCGTAGTGCGCTCTTCCGTGTCGTCGTCGGACTGGGCGGCGAGCCGACCGGCAAGCGGGGTCAGCGGCGAAAGGACCAGAATGACGATCGCAGCGAGGCGGACGAACGGAGAGAGCATGTGACTCCAGAAAACCAGTTGAGAATCATTGTCAATTGGATGCCTACCATGCTATTCCCCATTCAGGCTGGTGTCAATGCGCGCGCTCCCCCATCATTCGCCATCTGGTCGGCTCTCGCGCGAAGCTCTTGCCCTGTCAACACCTTGCACTCGCCGGAGACACCCGATGGCCTATCTCCCGCTCCGAACGGTCGCGCTCCCCGACTCCGCCGTCCGCGTCTACGAGGACTGGCTGGAGACGCTCACGTCCCAGTTCGCCGAGGCGGGAGCGGACTGGAACCGGCTTACCCGCGACACGCTCTTCGGACTCTATTTTCCCGGGCTCCGAGATTACGACGCCCTGATCGCCGACCCCGGGACGCCGGCCCCAGCGCGCGCCACACTGCTGAGCCTCGATCCGCGCAACGTCACGCTGGAGCCCGAGTACTACGCCGATGTGAACCGCGAAAAGTTCGCCCGCGTGAAGCCACTGCTCTGGCTCTGGTACAGCTTCGACCGATCGGCGCTCGGCGGTCAGAACGTGGACGTGGCAGTCCGATTCCGGCGCATGCTTGCGGCGCATCTCTTCGCGCGCTGCGGGCGAAATTTCAAGTGTTTCCAGTTCACGGAGTTCAGCTACGGATACAACCTGGAGGTCGGTGACGACGTCGTGGTACACCGCCACGTGCTGCTCGACGACCGGGGTGGCATCACCCTCGGCGACAGGGTGAGCATCTCCGACTACGCCAACATCTACAGCCACACGCACAGCATCGTCGAGCAGCGCGAGGTCACCAACGCGGCCACCGTACTCGAGGACGACGTGCGGATCACGTACCACGCGACGGTGCTGGCGGGGGTGCGGGTCGGACGGAACGGCATGGTCGGCGCGAACGCGGTCGCGACCAAGGACGTGCGACCCTACCACGTCAACGTCGGCATCCCCGCCAAATCGATCCGGGTCAAGCCGAACGCCCCGCCCGAGTCATACATCGCCGAGCGGGTGTCGCGCCACCAGGTGAAGGAGTCGTGAAACTCCGCCGTCCGCGACCCCGCTGGTATATGTCGCCGGCGGCGATCGCCGCGGGAGCGCTCATCGCCACTGCCGGCATCGCCTCGCTGCTCGGTGGAATGCCGCGGCTGCTCACGGTCGGCGCCGGTGTCGTCGGCGCGCTCATCGTCGTGCTCTCGGTGTGGCGGCGGCAATGGGAAGTGCCCCTCCATGCGCTCGCCGTCACCCTGCTGGCCTCGGTCACCTGGTGGGCCGACCGCCGGCTCTGGTGGATCGCGGCGCTGACGCTGCTCTTCATTTCGGGGACCTTCTGGATCGCCGTGACCCGGGCCCGGCGCGGCGTGCTCGAGGCGGAGGCGAAGTCGGAGACCCTGGCCTCACAGCTCGATCGCCGCATCAGCGAGCTCTTCTCGCTCCAGGAGCTCAGCTACGTGCTCTCCGAATCCATCCAGCTCGACCGGATGGTGGATCAGGTCGCGCGCTACGCGGCCCGCTTCCTCGAGGCCGAGGGTGCGATCGTCGTGGTGGCGGAGGACGAGGCGGCGGGGACGCTGCGGGTGGTCGGTGCATCGGGCACACTAGAGTCCCTGCTCGGCAGCGTGAGCAAGGAGGTGGACACGGCCCTCGTGCGCTTCGCGATCGGCCGCGAGCGGATCGAGGTGGCGCAGGGGCTGGCCACGCCGAGCGTCAACCTGATCGCCGGCACGACGGTGCGGTCGGCCGCCGTGGCGCCGCTCCGGTCGCAGGGCGTCACCATGGGGGCGCTCGCCGTGGCGGACCGGCAGGGCGGGCCCTTCACCACCGAGGATCTCTGGCTGCTGTCCACCGTCGCCACCAACGCCTCGGTCACGCTGGCCAACAGCCGGCTCTACGAGATGGTCCGACGCAGCAAGGAGGAGTGGGAGACCGCCTTCAACGCCCTGACCGAAGGAATCGCCGTGGTGAGCCCGGCTGGAGCCATCCAGCGCGCCAACCGCGCGCTCGCCACGCTGGCGGACGTGCCCGAAGGCGAGCTGGTGGGCCGCGACTTTCATGACACCGTCTTCGGTGGGGCCGCGGCATCACGACAGCTGGTGGATGCGGCCTATCGGGGTGAGCGGCCGGCGCCGCAGGTGATCCGCTGGGAGGGGGGCCTGCGCTCCTTCCGCCTCACGGTGGCGCCGCTGGCCGACCGCGGAGAGGGCGGCTCGGTGGTCGTCCTGGTCGAGGACGTGACCGATCAGCGTCTCATGGAAGCGCAGCTCATCCAGAACGACAAGATGGCGTCGATCGGCCAGCTGGTGTCGGGCGTAGCCCACGAGCTCAACAATCCGCTCACGTCCATCGCGGGGCTCGCCGAGCTGCTGCTGGAGCGGACGCAGACACCGGGCCCGCTGCGGGAGCACCTCCGGGTGATTCACGACCAGGCCGAGCGTGCCGGGCGTATCGTGCGGAACCTGCTGACGTTCGCGCGGAAGGGGGTGCCCGAAAAGAGCGCCGTCGACCTCAACGACGTCGTCGCCCGCACGTCGCTCCTGATCGTCTACGAGCTCCAGCTCCACGGCATCGAGCTAGAGTCGGCGCTCAGTCCCGAGCCGGTGGACGTCCTCGGCGATCGCTACGAGCTGCAGCAGGTGCTGCTGAACCTGGTGACCAACGCGGTGCAGGCGGTGAGCGGTCTGGAGCCCGCCGGGCCGCGGCGGATCGTGCTCGGCACCTCGCGAGCCGATGGCCAGGCAGTGCTCAGCGTGTGCGACAGCGGCGCTGGTGTCCCGCCGCACCTCGTCTCGCATCTGTTCACGCCCTTCTTTACGACCAAGGCGCCGGGCGAAGGCACGGGGCTGGGACTGTCACTGAGCTACGGGATGGTGCAGGCCCACGGGGGAGCGCTGACCTACCAGTCGCCGCCCGACGGAGGCGCCGAGTTCCGGGTGACGCTGCCGCTGATGACCAGCACCACGCCTCAGGTCAGCGCCGGACCCGCGGTCGCCGACCGCAGGAACGCCGCGCTCGATCGGCCCGCCCACCGGATCCTGCTGGTGGACGACGACCCGGGTACGCTGCGGGTGGTGAGTGCCCTGTTCACGGCGGAGGGCCACACCGTCGAAACCGCGCAGACCGGAGAGCAGGGGCTGCTGATGGTCGAGCGGGGCGAGTACGATCTGATCGTTGCGGACGTCCGGGCGTCGGTGGGCTCCGACCAGCTCTTCGTGGATGCGCTGCTGGCGGGGCACCCCGAGGCCTGGCGCCGTCTCGTGCTGTCCGGACCTGCCGACACGCCCATGCACGATCGGGTTCCCGGGCTGCCGGTGCATCGGATCACCAAGCCGTTCAACCTTCGCGAGCTCCGGCTCATCGCCGCGCGGATCTTCGAGAGCCAGCCGACCGCCACCGTGTAGCCCGTCAGTAGCCGGCCGCCGTCGCCGCGCGCCAGGGCTGCAGCGACACCTGCCCCTTCACCTTCGTCGCCGTGGCCATCGCGTCGGCGGCGCCCCAGTAGTTGCCACCGGCGTTCAGCTCGGGCGCGTCGATGTACCACTGTCCTGCGCGCAGAAACACGTTGCCGGAGATTTCCGCGCCGCGCGCGGCGGAGTCGGCCACGAGCCCGGTGCCGACACCGTCGAAGAGGTTGCCGCGTACGCGGGCGAGCGTCGTGCGCTCCAGCACCACGCCCCGCTTCAGCTTCGCGAGGACGTTGTCGTCGATGCGGATCCCGCGGCTGGGGTTGCCACCCGACCGCGGCGCGCCCGCGCGGATGCCGATGGCGCCGCCGATGAGGACGTTCGCTTCGATCGCGTTCTCGTTGCCGTGCTCGGCCACGATGGCTGCCGTCCGGGTTCCGATGGCCACGTTCCCGCGAACCACGGCAGCGCTGGACCCGTCGAGACGGAATCCGATCGCCGCGCTGTCGGCGCGATTCTCGAGATAGGCGTTGCCCCAGCCGCCGACATCCGCGAAGGCCTCGACCCCAGCCGCCGTGGCATCGTTCCGGTGCACCAGGTTGCCGATGGAGGGCCGGACAAAGGGGCGGCCGCCCTGCACCAGCACGCCGCGGTCGGAGCCGGCGAGATCGTTCTCGACGATGGTGTTGGAATCGCTGCCGTCGCGGAGCAGGATGGCCGCCGCGCCGCAGTCGCGTCCGCCACCGCAGCGGGTGATCGACTGCGCCTGATTGCGAACGACGATGTTGTGCGTGGCCCGCCAGAGCGCGATGGCCCACCCCGCATTCCGTGCCACGTCGTTGTCGGCGACGTACGTGCGCCGCGCGTCCGCCAGCACGATGGCGTTCTGGGCGTCGTGGGCGATGATGCCTGTGATGGTCCCCGCGTCCGTATTCTTGAAGTACACGCCGCCGCCGTAGGTCTCGAAGGCGGTTGCCCGCGTGGCATCGAGTCGGTCGCCCGCACCTGCCCTGGCGCCCGGACCCCCGGCGGGGAGTGCGCGGCTCCAGGAGACGTCGGTGCCGGCGACCCGATGGCTCCGCCCCCCCTCGAGTCGCACGCCGAAGCGAT
>JACDDX010000026.1 GCA_013816685.1 Gemmatimonadales bacterium | reverse complement strand
CTCGGTGCGGCTGCGACTCGCCTCGCGTGCATAGCGGTCGCCGTCTACCAGTTGGAGCTGACCGGCGCGGGCGAGGACGGCTGTCGCGCCGAGGATGAAGCCGAACTGGATGGCGCCGATGCGAACGGCCGGCTTGGCCATCAACGACCTCCCGCGCGCGGATCGACCGGCGGACCCGCGGGCACCGGAAACAGCACGAATTCGGAATCGCCCGGCTGATGAAGGCCGAGCCTGTGCTCGGCCAGAGGAACGAGCACCTGACGGCTGGACGCGAGCCGGATGCGCCGCTCGAGGTCGGCCCGCCGGGCTTCGAGGGCGCTCCGTTCATCCCGCAGGTCGCGCAGTTGTCGCGCGGTCCGGAACGCCAGGGTCTGGCGGGCGACCACCGCCATGGCGACGGCGACGAAGACGACCAGCCACAGCAGGAGCCAATGCCGTCCCTTAGCCTGCATTGCCGACCACGAACCCTCTGAGCCTGGCGCTTCTCGCCCGCGGATTGGCGGCGATCTCCGCGGCATCGGGCAGGATCGGCTTCTTCGGCTCCACCCGGCCGAGCGCGTGTCCCCGGCAGGTGCAGATCGGCTGCCGCGGCGGGCAGATGCACGGGCGGCCCCACTCGCGGAACGCGTGCTTCACAACCCGGTCCTCACCGGAGTGGTAGGAGATCACCGCCAGGCGGCCGCCGGGCAGCAGCGCATCCCGCATGGCCGGCAGGGCATGCTCGAGCCCCGGCAATTCCTCGTTCACCGCGATGCGCACCGCCTGGAACAGCCGGGCAAAGTCGGGCGGCCCCGCACGCGGTCCCAGCACCGCACGGATCGCGTTGACCAGATCGTCGCTGACGGCAAACGAGCGGTGATCGCGCCGACGGGTGACCTCGCGTGCCAACCGGCGCGCCTGCCGCTCGTCACCGTAATCCGCGAAGACCTGGGCCAGCTCCGCCTCGTCCGCCTCATTGAGAAAGTCCGCGGCCGTAGGTCCGGAGGAGGACATCCGCATGTTCAGCGGAGCACCCGGCCGGAAGGTAAAACCCCGGTCTTCCGCATCCAATTGGCGCGAGGACACGCCGAGATCCATCAGCACGAAACCGGGCTTGAAGTCCCGCACGGCCGACAGGGCGGCCGCGCTGTGGTAGGGGGCGAGGAGGGTGCGAAGCCGGCTGTGGGCGAGGCGACCGGACGTAACCGCCAGGGCGTCCGGATCCCGATCGATCCCCAGCACCTCGAGTCCGGCACCGAGCAGCGCGGCCGTGTGCCCGCCATCACCCAGCGTCGCGTCCACGGCGCGCTCCGCCCCCTCGGCGGCGGCGAGCACGGCCGGGAGCAGCACCGGGACGTGGAGCGAAGAGGCGAGAGCGGCCATGAAACGCCAGGGCGTGAGGGAAGCGCGACGGTCGGGCGGACCGGATAACACAACACCCCGTCCGCGAGGGACGGGGTGCAGGTCCGGCGGAGCGGGGCTGACGGGGCTCGAACCCGCGACCTCCGCAGTGACAGTGCGGCACTCTAACCAAGCTGAGCTACAGCCCCCGGACGCAAGCCGCGCAATATAGGAGCGCGGCGAGTGCGACGGAAGTGCTTACTTGCAGTAGGCTTTCAGCATCGCCTTGATGCGCGGCTGAAACTTGGTCACGTACCCGAGGTACTGCTTGACGACCTCCGGCTTGGCCGATTCACCCGCCTTGAGCGCGGCGTCGGCGTCGGTAAGCAGCTGCTGCTCCTGGTTTGCCTTGTCGCAGCTCTTCTCCTTCTCCGTCTGTTCGTCGAGCTGTGCGGCCTGCAGAAAAAGGGCGAGGCCGAGAATGTAGTTCGCGGTCGGACCCACCTTGCTGGTCGAGTCCACGAGCGTCGTGGCTTGCTTGGCATAGGCGGCCGCCCCGGGGAGATCCTGCTGGGTGCCGGCCGCGCTGTCGGCCGAGAGGAGTGGCAGCGCCGCGTTCACCACGATGACGGCGAGCTGTTCCTTCCGTTGCGTGTCGCCGTACTTGGTCACGTAATCGATGTACGGCGTGCCCTCGTTCAGGCGCTTCGCGGTCGCCAGTGACTGAACCGCCGCCAGGGCGGGCACGACTGCCGTCGTGTCCTTCTGGATCAGGCGCTGCGTGACCGAGAGACTCGAATCCACCTGGCCGGTGAGCACGTAGCCACGGTTCAGATAGCCGAGCAGGGTCAGATTGTCGGGATACTTCCTGACGCCGAGCTGGGCCCACTTGACGAGGCGCGCCGTGTCGGGGTGCTCGCCTTCAGCCGCCGCGGCCGAGATCTTGGTGAAGAAGAGGGTGTCGGCCTTTGTCGAGTCGGTGGCGTACATCGTCTCGAGCGCATCGACCGCGCACTTGAAGTTGCTGAGGAAGAGGCAGGCATTGCTCTTCAAATCGTACAGATCGGCGTTGTACGGATCGATCTTGAGGCCGGCGTCGGCCACCTCCAGCGCCGTCTCAGGGTGGCCCGACTGCAGGAAGTACTTGAAGATTTCCTGGCGCAGCTTCTGGTTGGTTGGCGCCACGCGCAGCATCTGCTTGAACGCCACCAGCGTGTTCGCCGTGTCGTTTGCGATCTGGTACTGGGTCGCGAGCGCGGTCCACGCCGGCAGGCTCAGCGGATCGCCTTTCACCGAGGACTGCAGGTGCTTCACGACCTCGGGCCGAGGTGCCTTCTGTGCAATCTTGATCTGGGCCAGGCAGAATTGCGCGAGCCCGTTGTTGGGCAGGGCTTTCGTCGCCTTCGCGGCGGCGTCCTCGGCCTTGTCGGGCTTGGTGCGCTGCTGATCCACGCAGCCCCGTGCTTCATCGAGCGATTTGACGGCGGGCTGCAGGGCATCGGCGACCTTCTTGCCGAGGTCCGTGAGGCTCTGACCGTTCGCCTGCGCCAGCGAGATGACGTTGCCGGCATCGTCGTTGACGCCGGCGAGCCGCGCGGTGACCGCATAGCGATTCCCCGGAACTTTCGCGATCGTGCTGGTCACTGCCACCCGCGCCTGGATGTTCTTCGCCAGGGTGATGGCGAGCGGCGGGCTCAGAATGGCGTCCTTGGGATAGCCATACTGGGTCAGGGCGTCGTTCATCTGGCTCTGCTGCACGACGACATAATCGCGGCCGGCGACATCCTGCATCCTGGTGCGGATGCCGGCGCCGATCTGTACCGCGGCCGCGGAGTCGCCCGGCGCGAATGCGAACGGATTCGCGACCATCATGCGCAGGGCGGAACTGGACGCCTGCTGCGCGGATGTGGACGATGTCGAGCGTCGGGGGATCCCCTGCCCTGCGAGCGGGAGCGCGACCCAGATTCCAAGCGACGCCGCGAAGGACGCGCGAACAACCAGACAAGCCAGAGACATTCTCGAACCTCCACTACGGAAATCGGCCCTGCCCGGGCCGCTGACTGCCCCGCGGATCGCGGAGGCCTATGGGCGAAGAGGGATTCGAACCCCCGACATCCTGCGTGTAAGGCAGGCGCTCTGAACCAGCTGAGCTATTCGCCCGCTCGCGCACACGACGGACCACGCCCGATCAGCGGTCGTATGCGGTGCCCGACCGGCAGCCTAGAGGGCGATTCCGATCGGGAAGAGCACGCAGTATCCGATGACCAGAATCACGGCCGCCGCGCTCGCGTGTCCGGCGCTCAACGTCGCGTAGCCGACTGCCAGCGTGGCCACGGCACCGGCAAGAATGACAAGATTTCGGCGGGCCAGCGGAAACCGTCTGGGCGGGACCGGACGTGGCACTGGCGGCGTAGCGCTGCGGGAGCTCGCAGCAGGGCGCGGAGCGGTCATGTAGTTGGAGCCTATCACGGTCGGTGGGTAGGGTCAAGTTCCGATGCCCCTGTGGCTTCCGGCCCGCCGTCCTCGGGCTCGATCAGCCAGCCCTGGTCCAGCGCCGCCCGGCGCGGTCGATCGAATGCGCGCCGGCGGCGAAGCAGCGCCCAGAGCACCAGCGTCAGGGCGGACCAGCCGCCGCCGGCGATGATCCAGACGACGAGCCCGTAGCGGCGGCGAATGCGCTCGCGCCAGACGACCTCGAACTGTCCCATGGTCAGGCCAGTCGTGGCGAGCACCGCTCGCTCGAAGTCGTCACCGGCGCAGAGGCGCGAGAGCAGGGGCACCAGGGTACCGGTCGGATTCCGGCGGGCCAGCTCCGACACGGCCGCCGTCGCGAGCGCATAGGCGGCATCCGCCGTCGACGCGCTCCCACGAAGCGCACCCTCGAGGGCGTCGAGATCGGGGACCGCACCGCGCGCCACGGCGAAGTTGAGCTCGAGTCCGCCCAGGCGTTCCCACTCCTTCGCCGCGGTCGCGGCGTACCCTTCGTCGAACCACAGCGGCACGCGGATCCGGACCGCCCGGTGCAGCGCCAGGTGGGCCAGCTCGTGCCGGAGGGTGCGGGTGACTTCGGGATCGTCCGCGCGCAGCAGGATGATGCGCTCGTCCGGAAGCGCGATGCCGGCGCCCCATCCCGGCGCGGCGCCCGAGGTGAGCGAGTCGATGGCGCGTCCATCAGGCGCGAGGATGAGGCGAAGCGGGGCGGGCGCGACGGCGGGAAGGCCGGGATAGTCGGCCGGCAGGGCGGCCCGCGCCGCCAGCTCGCGGGCGAGCCGCCACTGGGCCGGCCACGCGACCGCCGTGACGGGACCGACGCTGAAGGAGCGAGGAGCGGAGACTTGCGCGGCGGTGGCGTGCGGATGGCAGAGCGGCGGGACCAGCGTCAACGCGAGCGCAAGCGCGCGGACGCGCGCGAGGGCGCGCGCCATGCGGAGGATCAGGCGACCGGCGCGGCCTTCGCGACCTGGGTACGCGGCACGTCGCCGCCCGCGGAGGCGAGCGCCAGCATCTCGCCACAGCGCTTGGCCCAGGGGTTGAACCTGTTGGCGCGTTGCCCGTCCGCCCAAACTCGCAATGCCTCCTCCCGCTCTCCGGCGAACCAGAGCGCGCGGCCCAGCTCGAAGTAGGCCTCGATCAGGTTGGGTCCGAGGCGCAGCGTCTTGCGAAAAAAGGTCTGCGCATCCTCGTACATCTCACGTTCGAGGTAGACCAGTCCCAGATAATAGTGAGCATACAGCACCGCCTTGCGATCGTTGTCGAGCCGGATCGCCTTGCTCAGATGCTCGATCGCCTCGCCGAAGATGCCCTTCTTGAGGCAGATGTAGCCGACGTTGATCCGGGCCAGCGCGTTGGCCGGGTCCTTCATGAGCACGCGCGAGAAGGTGGCGAGCGCATCATCGTAGTTCTCGTTCAGCATGGCGGCCCAGCCCAGGAGCGACTCCGCCTGCGTCGCTCCTGGGGAAAGCGCGAGTGCCCGTTCGAGCGCCTGAACGGCGCCGGGATAGTCGCCCAGTGCAATGAGGCTCCACCCCTTTTCGATGTACGTGCTCGCCCCCAGATGATCAGCCTGCACCGACGCGCGCGCTGCCACCGGCTCGGTGGGCGGCATCGAGCGGGGCGCCGGCAGTTGCTTGTACCGATCGGCGGCGCGCTTGATGTCGTCGCGAAGCTGCTTGAGGTCGGCCATCGCGCCGTCCACCTGGCCAACCAGCGCAATGATGTCACGCTTCAGCGTGTCGCGGTCGTTGGCGTCGCCGCCGGCGTCGACGGCCAGTCGGCGCTCGATCTGCTCGAGCGTACCTCGCAGCGACTCGGCGGAGATCACGCCCATCTCACGCCGCTCCCGCCGATGTGAGGGCGAGCCGCTCGGTCGACGTGAGCAGGCGGCGCGCATTCAGCACGATGATCATCCGGTTCGGCCGCGTGATGATGCCCGCGATGTACTCCGCGGCCAGCCCACGCACCAGCGGGCCCGGGGCCGTGATCGTCGTGCTGTCGACGCGAAGCACCTCTCGCACCTCGTCCACCAGCACGGCGACGCGTTGATCGTGCAGAGCCAGGACCATCAGCCGCGTCTCCTCGCGTATGGCGGCCGGCACGTCGAAGCGCTTGCGCAGATCAACCACCGGGACCCCGTCTCCAGCGTAGGCGATGATGCCTTCGAGAAAGTGCGGCGCGCGCGGCAACGGCGCCGGCGGCTCATAGCGGAGGATCCGCTCGACCTGAAGGATGTCGAATGCGAACTCCTGGCTTCCTACCCGGAACGAGACCATCTGGATGTCATCGGCACCGGTCATCGCGGGGTCTCCTTGAATCGCGCGCCGAGCGCGCTGAGGTCGAGCAGTGGAATCCATTGACCGTCCTGCTGCGCCGTGCCCGCGGCCCAGGGCAGCGCCGCGCCCGAGGGCGCCGGGACCACCAGGCCCCGCACCACCGCTTCCGCTTCATCCACCTCGAGGCACACGCGGCCACACCCGACCGTCACGATGATACCGGTCCCCCCGCTGCTTGCCGGACACGCGGTGCCATCCAGGAGCGCGCCCAGATGCACCAGCGGAATCAGCCGGCCTCGCAACGACGTGACACCCCGAACCGCGGGATCGAGCGACGGCACGGCGAACACGGCCCCGGGTTCCAGCACCTCGACCAGATGTTCCACCGGCAGGCCGAACCGCCGATCACCGGACCGAACCAGCAGGAATCCGCGCATGGGGCTCGAGGGCGCCACGGCCGTCCTCATTCGGGCCGACCGGCGTGGAGGCGAGCGAGCGACACCGTGACGGTGCCCGCGATGTCGCCGATCGGGAGCACGTGCCGCGCACCCCCAGCCAAGGCCGCCGCCTGGGGCATGCCGAACACCGTGGAGCTCTCGCGGTCCTGCGCGATCCCGACCCCACCTGCATCCGCGATGCGCCGGAGTCCGTCGGCGCCATCGCGGCCGAGCCCCGTGAGTACGACGCCGACGGCGCGCAGGCCGGAATGGGTGGCCACGCTGCGAAATAGCGGATCGGCCGCCGGACGCACACCCCACACCGGCGGCTCGCGGTCCAGGACCAGCACCAGGCCGGCGGGTCGGCGCTCGATCCGCATGTGGTGATCGCCGGGCGCGACGTAGGCCATGTCGGCCTCGATCGAAATGCCGTCCTCCGCCTCGATTACACCGAGGCGACTCTGCCCAGCCAGCCGCTCAGCGAGACTGCGGGTGAATTTCGCGGGCATGTGCTGCACGATGAGCACGGCGGCACCCTGACCGACGATGAGGGCGGGGATCATCTCCGCCAGTGCCCTCGGGCCCCCGGTGGATGCGGCGACCGCGACGCACGCGTCGGCTCGGATCGCGGTGGCACCGGTCGCGCCGGCCTGCGCTCCGACACCACGAGGACGACCCGGGGACTCTGGACGTGGCGGCCGCGCGAGCGCCGGAAGCCGATTGACGGCGGCCCCGCGAGCGGCACGCAGCGTCTCGACCACCCGTCCGGCCAGGCGCCGCGTCGCATCGGCGCTGCGCTCCTCGTCCTTCGCGACGAGATCGACGGCGCCGAGCTCGAGGGCTCGGATCGCCGACATCGTACCCGGTCCCGCATGCGCGCTCACCACCACAACCGGACGCGGCGACTCCGACATGATGTAGCCGATGGTGCCGAGACCGTCGAGTTCCGGCATCTCCAGATCCATGAGCACGATGTCGGGCTCGTGATCGTGCACCTTGCGGATCGCTTCCCTGCCATTCCTCGCGGTCGCGACGACGTGGAATTCGCCGCTCTCGTTGACCGCGTCACTCAGGAGCCGGCGGAAAAACGCGCTGTCGTCTACCACGAGGACCGACGGGAAGCTCGGCATCTCAGAGCACCTCGACGCCGTGGGTGACCGAATGCACCTCCATACGCCCGTCACACACGCGAAGTCGCACCGTGCGTCCATACCCGCCGCCGACGGCCTGTGCCACCAGCGGCACGCCGCCGGCACTCAGCGCCTGGCGGGTGGCGACGACGTTCCGCTCGCCCATCTGAATTGTCCCGGGGGCCGCCAGTGCCGCGAACATGCTGGCCCCACCGGCGAGCCGCGCAGTCACCCGCCGGCGGCTTGCTCCGGCGGCGGCCATCAGCTCCAACAGCTTTGGCACCGCCGTCTGCGGTACCCTGGCGGGATTGTCGTCCCGGCGGCTGAGCGCCGGCGACGGCAGCATGATGTGCGCGAGTCCGCCCACCCGGGAAACGCAGTCGTAGAGCACGATGGCGACACAACTGCCGAGCCCGATGGTGACGAGCGTCTCGTCGCCGGTGGCGATGCGAAGGTCCGCCACCCGCACGAGGATGTCGTCCGGACTCACGCGCACCGCCGATAGATTCGCTCGCGTGCATCCACGAGCGTAAAACGGTCGCGGACCTCGCCAAACAGCGTTTCCACTTTGCCCAGGACCAGATAGCCGCCGGGCGCGAGCGCGCCGTCGAAGACCCGGCACAACCGCTCCTGCGTCGCCCGATCGAAGTAGATCAACACGTTTCGGCAGAGGATGAGATCGTAGTCCTGCCGCAACGGTGGCTGCAGGTTCAGATCCACCCGACGGACCCGCACGCGGCTGCGGAGCGTTTCGTTCACCCGGAAACCGTCACCGTCCATGGTGAAGTGCCGGGTCAGCAGCTCGGGCGGCACGTCGGCGACGGTCTCGGGCCGGTACCAACCCTGCTCCGCCCGCTGCAGGCTCGCGCGATCGATATCGGTGGCGTCGATCTGGAGCCGACCCAGTGCGGGCCAGTCCTCCCGCTCCTCAAGCCATTGGGCCGCGAGAACCGCCAGCGAGTAGGGCTCTTCTCCAGACGAGCAGCCGGCACTCCACGCCCGGAGGCCGGAGCCGGGTTCACGGCCGAGTGCCGGCAGCACGATCGCGCGCACCGCGTGCCAGGTCTCGGCGTTGCGAAAGAACCGAGTGACGTTGATCGTCAGCGTGTCGGTGAGTCGGTCGAGCTCCGCCGGCGTCTGCTCGAGCAGCGCCAGGTAATCGCCATACGTATGCACGCCGCAGGCTCGCATCCGGACGGCGATCCGCCGCTGGACGCACTTTTCCTTGTAGGCCCCGAGCGCAAGACCGGCCCGCGTGGACACGGCGCGCGTGAGGGCCACGAAGCCGCTCTCGTCGATGGCCGTCATCGCGCCAGGTCCAGCATCTCGAGGTTCGATCGAGCGAGCGCATGCGCGGGATTCAGCGCGGCCGCACGGGCCCAGCTGGTTCGGGCGCCCGCCAGGTCCCGGCGCTTGTACGCGATGTTGCCCAGCTTGAAATACAGGTCGTCACCCAGATCGGGCTGCAGCTTCGCCGCCCGCTCGTAGGACTGTGACGCTTCGTCGTAGCGGCCGTTCCGATACAGCACGTCGGCCAGATTTTTCGAGATCTGCGGCAGCGAGGGCTCCTCGGCGAGCGCGGTGCGGAGCGCGGTTTCGGCGCCGCCCAGGTCGCCCGCGAGCTCCAGCAGGGCGGCCAGATTGTTCTGCAGAACCGCACTCTGGGGATACGCGGTGACCCCCGCTCGACCCGCCCGCATCGCGCCATCGGTGTCATCGAGTCCCAGAGCGGCCAGTACGGCCGCCCAATACCAGGCGGCCGGCGCGAGCTTGGCACCGAGCACGTCGCGCACTCGCACCAGCCGCGCCTGTGCGGCGGCGTAATCGCCGCGCTTGAGCGCCAGGATCGCCGAGCCCAGAATGACCCGGGCATCGTCGGGTGCACCGGCGACCGCCTGGTCAATCGCGGCCTCGGCTTCGTCCAGCCGGCCGATCTGCTCGAGCGCGAAGCCGAGGTTGTGCAGCGCCGCAGGTCGGGCGCCACCATTGTCACACACCAGCCGGAATGCCTCCACCGCATCGGACCAGCGGCCCTGGCGGCTGGCGATGCACCCGGTAAAGAATGGCGCGGCTGCATCGGCCGGCCGCAGCTCGCTC
Source organism: Gemmatimonadales bacterium (assembly GCA_013816685.1). Classification (GTDB taxonomy): domain Bacteria; phylum Gemmatimonadota; class Gemmatimonadetes; order Gemmatimonadales; family GWC2-71-9; genus JACDDX01. Next base: position 1,769 of record JACDDX010000026.1, on the reverse strand, counting down.
ACCCGACGGAACTCACGCAGCGACTCATCGTGCATCCCGGCCTTATAAAAGGCCACGCCCAGATTGCGATGTTCGTCCACGCGGGCGTCGTTGACCTTGGGAGCGGCGGCGCTCGACGTTCCGACACGGTGCGCGTAGCCGGCCGTGATGAGGCCGAAAATCGCCTTGCCGACGGAGAACTCCACGAGGCCCGAGTCGTCCACGAGCTGCCGGATGTCGCGGGATCCATCGAGCAGCGGCAACAACTGGCGCTGCGCGTCGGACAGCTCGGGGGACGAGGCATCGAGACGCGCGCGATCCACCGAGAAGATCAGGTCGAGCGATGGAATCTTCTTCTCGATGAGACTCCACTCGTCCACCCGTCGCGCCCCCTCCAGCAGCAGATATTCGGGGTTGAGACGGACGAGGATATCCTGGTGCTCCGGCCGCTCTCCCGCCTCGAAGTTGAAGGTCCCGGACGACCAGGTGAACAGGTAGTAGACGGCTTCTTCGATCTGCAGGCGCATGTAGGCCTCCAGATCCGGCCGAGTGATCGCACCGAGGTCGATGAGAATCTCGCCGAGCTTGTGCTCCCGGTCGCCATGCTGCCGGTCCACCGCATCGCGCAGCTGATCCGCCGTCACCTTGCCATTGCGCACGAGCGTGTCGCCGAGCCGGTCGCGCCGATTCACGATGGCCGCGTAGACGATCTTCCCTTCGTCGAAGTAGATGGTGCCGAAATTCTGCCGATCGGCGACCGCCAGGCAACCCGTGCGCCGGCCGAGAAAGAGCAGCTGGATCACGTCCGGCAGGCTGGCTTCCTTGAGGCTCCCCTTGATGGCCATCAGCGCCACTCCTCGATGAGCCGATCGCCGACATTGGGCCAGTCCCACACCATCTTCTCGCGGCTGCGGATGCCGGAAGGCGACGGCGTCGGAACCCCGCTGGTGAGTCGGGTCGGCGCGACCTTCGCCACCGGGGCCGACACCGGTCCTTCGAGCAGCTCGCGGGCAAAGGCGGCGCTCGGCACCGCCTCGCCGGCGTGCTCTGCCGCGTGCAGTACCCGCTGCACTAGCGACTGCATCGCACGCACCGTCTCAACCGCGCGCGAAGCCAGGTATTCCGCCAGGTCGGGATCGCCCGCACCCAGCTCTTCGGTCAGCAGGCGGAGGGCGACGCCGAAGCGCACGTCGCGATCGGCCAGCGGAAGCTCGACCACGAGACCTCCCTCGAGCCGGGTCAGCAGACGCGGTTCGATATCCGGCAGCTTGCCCGGGGTTCCCGCGCAGGTGAACACCATCTGGCGGCCGCTCTCCATCAGCGCGTTGAAGAGGACGAACAGCTCATCCTGCGTCCGATCGCGACCCCCGATCAGGTGCACGTCGTCCAGCAGCAACGCCGAGCAGCGGCGGTAGCGGGCGCGCCACGCGTCGACCTGCTCGCGGTCGATGGCCGTGATCAGCTCGTCGGAAAACTCCGCCGCGCCGAGACAGGCGACCGGCCCGTCCCCGCGCTCGGCGAGGGCGTTGCCGATCGCGTGGAGCAGATGCGTCTTTCCGACGCCCGGCGGTCCGGCGATGACCAGCGGGTTGTAGCGCGACCCCGGCTCCTGCACGGCCGCACGGGCAGCCTCGAAGGCCATCCGCGTTGACGGGGATTCGACCAGCTCACCGAAGCGCCATTGCAGAGACGGCGCGGGAGGCGGGTGGGCCCCGGCGCGGGCCCGCTCGAGCAGCGTCCGGGCGCCAACGAGATCGTCGGGATCGCGGAAGCCGGGCGCTCCCGTAAGC
>JACDDX010000318.1 GCA_013816685.1 Gemmatimonadales bacterium | reverse complement strand
TGCCACACCCGGTGCTGCGGCGGCGTGTGCGGCTTCTGAGGCGTCTCCAGCGCCCGTCCCCCCATCGTCATGGCCGTTGATCTTCCTATGCGGCTAGCGGTGAACGGTAGGCGAACGGCGTTGAAAGATCAACATTTGTGCCGCTCTTGAATGCTGGTACCACACCCGCACCGCAGTCGATCTCGCCAACATGCTCCGGCGACTGCCGGCACTGCGCAACAGCGAACTGCGGCCCCCGCGCCCGAAGAGTCAGCTAACTGCCGAGCAACTCCTTCACCTTGGTGGCGAGGTCGTCCTGCGTGAAAGGCTTGGCGAGGAAGGGTGCGCCGGGCTCCAGCAGCCCGCCCTGGAACACCTCCGATGCGAACCCCGACATGTACAGAATCGGTTTGCCGGGCCACCGCTGCTCGACCTGTTGACCCAGCTCACGCCCACTCATCCCGGGCATCTTGATGTCGGTGAGCACGAGATGAATGGGCCCGTCGTGCTGGTCGATCGTCGCCAGCGCCTCGCGACCGTGTCTCGCCTCCAGCGCCTGGTATCCGGTCCACGTCAGCATCCGGCAGGCGAGGCGCCGGACCGCCTCTTCGTCATCGACCACCAGCACAGTGAACCCGCCCGGTGGCCGGTCGGCCACGGGAGAAGCGGGCGCGTGCTTGGGCGAGCCCGGCTGGGGCATGCGGCGATCCATTGAGTGACGGGGGTAGCGGTTGCCGTGCGAAACTACGCCATGTTCGGCTGTGCCCGCAAGTTCGGCGCTGCGGCGAGTCTGCGGGCCTTGCCTCCGCTGGATCGGAGGATGATCTTCCTGCCGCGCTGGAGCGGTGGCCGAGTGGCTGAAGGCGGCGGTTTGCTAAACCGTTATAGGGGTTAAAGCCCTTATCGAGGGTTCGAATCCCTCCCGCTCCGTCATACAGAGTGCTGAGCGCTGACAGTCGGCACTCGGCACTTTTTCTCGAGCCCGATCGCCCCCCGATGCCCTCTGTCCGGGTTCGTTTTGCCCCCTCGCCGACCGGGTACCTCCACGTCGGAGGCGCGCGCACCGCGCTGTTCAACTGGCTGTATGCCCGCCACACCGGCGGGACTCTCATCCTCCGCATCGAAGATACCGATCGCGAGCGCAGCACCGAGGCCCACACCGGCGTCATTCTGGACGGCCTGACCTGGCTGGGCGTCGACTGGGACGAGGGCCCGTTCTTCCAGGGCGCGTACGGGCCACGCCATCGGGCGGACGCGGAACGGTTGCTCGAGGAAGGCAAGGCGTACCGCTGTTTCTGCACCCGCGAAGAGCTCGAGTCGCAGCGCGCGTGGGCCGAGGGCTCCGGCGCCGGGTTCCGGTACGACCGCCGGTGTCACCGGCTCGATGCCAGCACTGTCGCCCGGCGCCTGCAGGCGGGTGATCCCTTCACCATGCGGTTTTTCGTGCCCCACGAGGAGATCGCGTGGGAGGACGGGGTGCACGGCCGGATCAGCTTCCAGGGCCATGACCTGGACGATTTCGTCGTCCTCCGCAGTGACCATACGGCGATCTACAATCTGGCGGTGGTCTCCGACGACATCGCCATGGAGATCACCCACGTCATCCGCGGCGACGATCACATCTCGAACACGCCGAAGCAAATCGCGCTCTACCGGGCGCTCGGCCGCCCGGCCCCGGTGTTCGCGCACGTGCCGATGATCCTGGGCACCGACGGCAAGAAGCTCTCGAAACGGCATGGCGCCACCGCGGTGGGCGATTACCAGAACACAGGCATTCTGCCGCAGGCCATGCGGAACTTTCTCGCCCTGCTCGGATGGTCTCCGGGCGAGGACCGCGAGATCGTCACGGAAGCCGAGATGATCCGGCTCTTCACGCTCGCAGCGATTCAGAAGAAGGCGGCGGTGTTCGATCCGGCCAAGCTGGAATGGATGAACGGCCAGTACCTGTCCAGCGCGGCCGGGGCCGCGCTGCTCGGTGTGGTGGAGCGGGAGCTCGGTCGGATGGGTGTCAACCACGAGGAGGGCGATCTGATTCCCGTCATCGACGCGGTGAAGGCACGCGCCCGGACAGTGCTCCAGGTAGCCGACCAGGTGGCCGTGCGGCTCGACCCGGCGCGCGCGCGCCGCGACTCGAACGGCCAGGCGCTGGTGGACCAGATGGGCGCATCCTTCGTTGCCAGCCTGGTCTCCGCTGCGGACGCGCTGACCGCCCTGGACCCTCCCACCTGGAAACCGGATGTGCTACTCGACACTCTCAAGGCGACCGCGGCAACGCACGGACTGAAGCTTGGCGACCTGATGCAGCCGATCCGGGTGGCCCTGACCGGCTCGACGGTGAGCGAGCCGGTCAACGAACTGCTTGCCGTGGTCGGACGCGAGCGTAGCCTGCGGCGGTTGCGGGAGGTCGCCGACGCCGCCTCCGGCGGACTGGCCGCCTGACGCGCCCGGCGGAGTGGCTGGTCCTGCTGCCGGCCGCGTGCCTGTCGGCGCTCGGCTGCGCGGGACGAGCCGCCCCGTCCCGCTCACCCCCACCC
>JACDDX010000317.1 GCA_013816685.1 Gemmatimonadales bacterium | reverse complement strand
GGGCCAGAGCGTCGAGATCGCGGCGGGATCGCGCACGATCACGCTGCCGGTCGTGGTCGTCCCCGGCCACGCCGACGACGCCGTCTCGGTCTCACTCGGCTACGGCCGGCCGAAAGGCGCGCTCGGCGAAGGCGCGGAAGCGGTCGCCGCCGGTGTGGGCGCCAACGCCTGGCGCCTGCGCCCCGCGGACGGCGGCTTCGTCGTCCCCGGCGTACAGGTGCGCGCACTCGGCGCCCGCGTCGAGCTGCCGGTAACGCAGCGGCACTGGGAAATGGACGGCCGCGACATCGCGATCTCCGCCACGCTCGCCGAGTACCGGCAGCGGGAGACGATCGCGCCGAAGGAGCGCGGCAAGCCGCTCGCGCTGTACCAGCCGGACCCGCGCCCGCAGAGCCCCGACCAGTGGGCGATGACGATCGATCTTTCGACCTGCACCGGCTGCAGCGCGTGCGTGGTCGCCTGTCAGGCGGAGAACAACGTGCCGGTGGTGGGCGCCGAGGGCGTGCGCGACGGGCGGGAGATGCACTGGCTCCGGCTCGATCATTACTTCGCCGGCACCGCGGACGAGCCGGTGACGCTGAGCCAGCCGATGCTCTGCCAGCACTGCGAGCGGGCCCCGTGCGAGTACGTCTGCCCCGTGGCGGCGACGGTGCACAGCCCCGACGGCCTCAACGAGATGGTGTACAACCGCTGCGTCGGCACCCGCTTCTGCTCCAACAACTGCCCGTACAAGGTGCGCCGCTTCAACTGGTTCGACTACAACGCCGAAGTATCGGAGACGGAGCGGCTGGCGAAGAACCCGGACGTGACGGTCCGCGCGCGCGGCGTGATGGAGAAGTGCACGTTCTGCGTGCAGCGGATCCGGGAGACGCAGATCGTGGCCCGCGGCGAGGGCCGCGGAGTGCAGGCGGGCGAGGTGCGCACCGCGTGCCAACAGGCGTGCCCCAGCCAGGCCATCGTGTTCGGGTCGCTCACCAATCCGGACGACGAGGTCACCCGCTGGCGCGATCATCCGCGCGCCTACAGCGTGCTGCACGAGCTCGGCACCGAGCCGCGGGTGCGCTACCTCGCGCGGATCACCAATCCCAACCCCGCGCTCGCCGACTGAAACTCACAGCCAGCCGCCGGTAAAGCCCGCCCGGCGCAGCCCCCGCGCGATGTGGGGCGAGTCGCGGATGAGGCGCCAGATCAGCCCGCTGCGGAAGTTCTCGATCATCAGGATCACCGGCCCCTGGTTCAGCCCGAAATACCAGGGCGAGACCCAGCCGGCCGGATGCTCGCCACCGGACGGGTAGGTGCTGTTGAACGTGGCGCGAAAGCCGTAGCGCTTTCCGCTCCGGAGCTCGAGTTGGTCGAAGTGCCGCAGGGTGGGCAGCACGATTTCCGGGGCGAAGGGCAGCGAGCTGGCTACCGCCCAGGGCGCCAGGGTTCCGTCATCCGGGCCGAAGGGGACCCCGCGGGCGCGGTAGCCGTAGAACCGCCGGGAGCGATCCCGCACCGTCCGCACGCCGGGACCGGGCCCGTCGCTCGCCGTGATGCCCCACGTCGTCGCGCCGTAGCCCTCCCACCCGCGCGGATTCCGCACCCCATATTGCTGGTGCACCAGTGTGGCCCGGCGGCTGTTCTCGAAGTAGTCGCTGTGACGCCGGCGCATGTACTCATCCTGAAGGTCGCGGAAATCCACCCAGGCGTGTGTCAGCTGGTGAATGAAGAGCGGGCCGGCGTACAGATACTCGTGGCCATAGATCCGCTTCCATTTGTAGGTGGAGGTCCAGGCGGCGTATGCATCGGCGTGCACCGGGTGGGTCGGTGAGCCGAGCGCGAGGGCGTAGACGATCAACGCCTCGTTGTAGCCGGTCCAGTCGTACGGCAGGAAGCCGCGCCGGGGACGCCAGCCATGCGAGATGGCCGCGCCGCGGGTCTGCGCCCACGGCCATTCCACCCGTGCGTACAGCACTTCGGCGATGCGCCGGATGTCACGCTCGTCGGCTGTGTCGCCCCCGAAGTAGCCTGCGGCGGTGAGCGCGCCCGCGAGCAGCAGTGCCGTATCGATGGTGGACAGCTCCGAACGCGGGGCACGACGTCCCGTCTTCATATCGAGAAAGTGATAATAGAACCCGTGGTAGCCGGCGGCGTCCGGCTCGGGACCCTGCGGACTCCGTTCGAAGAAGCGAAGCGTGGTCGCGGCGCGGCGAGCCGCCTCGGGCCGGGGAAGCCAGCCTCGCTCCGCGACGACGGGATACGACGACAGCGTCAGCCCCACGGCGGCGATGCTGCACGGCGCGTCCGGCTGGGTGCGATCCATCACCAGGCCATTGTCGGCGCTGAATTCGTTCAGCACGTAGGCCGCGGCCTCGCGCTGGATGCGATCCAGCAGCGCATCGTCATCGGGATCCGTCCGCTGGTTGTAGACGGCGACGTCCATGAACAGCTTGTCGAGATCCACGTCCTGCTGATAGTGGGTCCCGATCAGGTCGTGAAAGGTGTGCCCGGTGATGGCGAGCACCGGCTGA
>JACDDX010000316.1 GCA_013816685.1 Gemmatimonadales bacterium | reverse complement strand
GCCGTCGGCCACGTAGGGTTCTTCCCCGCACGTGCGCTCCGGCTCGGGTGCCCCTGCGCCGGCTGCGTCGAGGAGATGAGCGGCCAGCCACTCCTCGATCCGGTAAGCGTCCCTGACGACATCAAACCGGGCGCGGTGGAGCTGGTCGGCGCCTACGGCCTGCGCGTCCGCTGGAGCGACGGGCATGGCACCGGGATCTACACCTTCGAGCGGCTGCTTCGTGAGTGCCCCTGCTCCCGCTGCGCGGGCGCGGGGTGAGCGCGGACACAGCTTCGTCGGCCGTTCCACGCTAACCCTCAGAAGCACCCGGGCCGGTGTCCGGCTACGGAAGACCTCTTACAGGGAGCACTGATGGCGGAGCGGGAACATTCGGTCGTTGGAGAAGGCTTGCTCACCGGGATCATCGGCGCGCTGCTGGTCGCCACCTGGTACTTCGTGTTCGACATGGCGGCGAACCGCCCGTTCTTCACACCGAACGTGCTGGGGAAGATTTTCTTTCGGGGCGACGTGAATCCGGGCCCTCGCGAGATCGTGCCGAAGATCGTCGCCGCGTTCACGGTGGTGCACCTCCTGCTCTTCTCGCTGGCGGGAATGGCGCTGACCTTCATTACCCATCTGGCCTCGCGGAATCCGGCGCTTCGGATGGGCCTGTGGATCGGGCTGGTCGTGTCCTTCCTGTTTTTTGCCGGGCTCACCTTCATGCTGGCGACCTCCACCGGCAACCGCCTGCCGCTGTGGGAGGTGCTCGGCGGCGCCTTGATCGGTGTCGGCGCCATGGCTGCCTTCCTCCTGAATCGACATCCTTCGCTGCGGCACTCGCTGAGCACCGTCCCTCTGGGCGACGAGGTCGAGTCGTCCGCCCATCCGCCGGCGCCCCAGAAGCCGAGGCGCTGACCCGCTCCCGCCGGCGCGCCCGTCCTTGCGTTTGGGCGCCCGGGCTGTCAATGTGCTGGTACGCCGCACCGGTGGCGTCCGCGATCTCGAGCCCGCGGGCCCGCGGTACAACGCGATCGAGTTGTCGGCGGCTCCGCTCCGTCTGCGACCGCGTCTGCTGCGAGCGTACCGGCTCGACCAGCTCGCCGCTGGCGGGGAGTTCCCATGCTCGAGACGAATCACTCCGCACTCGCGGAGGGCGCGGACGTCGGTCTGATCGGCGGTCTCACCGTGGCCCTCTGGTTTCTGATCCTCGACGCACTCGCCGGTCACCCGCTGCAGACACCGAGCCTGCTGGGCCAGGTCGTCCTGTTCGGAGACTCGCGGCCCGTCACGACCTCGCTCGTCTTCGGTGCGATCGTGCTGTACACCGGGTTCCACTTCCTGGTCTTCTCCGTCATCGGCATCGCCGTCACCAGCATGGTGCACCTTGCCGTCCGCGATGCGCTCGCCCGCTATGCGCTCCTGCCCATCTTCCTCGCGTTCGAGGTGATGTTCTACGGGTTGCTCCAGGTGCTGTCGCAGCGCACCAACGAGCTGTTCCCGTTCTGGGCCGTGCTCGGGGCGAACACGCTGGCGGCCATCGCCATGGGTGTGTTCCTCTGGATCCGCCATCCCGCTCTCCAGCGCTCGCTCCGCGACACCCCGTTCGGCGCTGCCGATCTGTAGTCGGCGTATCGTGAGGCGCTGCCTTACCGGCGCCTCCGGCCGCGACTAGCTTCCCCGGTCTCACTTCCTGGCTGGGGTTCGTGCGTCGTTGCTGGTTCGCCACGCCATCGCTGTTTCTGCTGATTCTCGCTCTCGTCACATCGCCCGCCTACGCGCAGCTCGAGCCGCCAGGCTCGGGCGGTACGGTCGTGCGTGACCAGGAGCGCCGCATGCTCGGCCACCACCGGCGGGTGCTCGTCATCGGCGCCCACCCTGACGACGAGGACACCGAGCTCCTCACGCTGCTGGTCCGCGGCGAAGGATCGGAGGCCGCCTACCTCTCGCTCAACCGGGGCGAAGGCGGACAGAATCTCATCGGTAACGAGCTCGGCATGAGTCTCGGCCTGCTCCGGACCGAGGAGCTGCGCGCGGCCCGGCGGCTCGACGGCGCGCAGCAGTTCTTCACCCGGGCCTACGACTTCGGCTACTCCAAGACGCTCGACGAAACCTGGACCCACTGGTCGCGCGATACGGTGCTCAAGGACGTCGTCCGCATCGTCAGGCGGTTCCGGCCGCAGATCATCGTCTCGGTGTTCAGCGGTACGCCCCGGGATGGGCACGGGCAGCACCAGGCGGCCGGGTGGGCTGCACGGGAGGCATTCGCCGCGGCGGGCGACGCCACCGTGTTTCCACAGCTCGCGCGGGAGGAAGGGCTCGCGCCGTATGCACCGGCGAAGCTCTACCGGAGCACGCGGTTCGATTCGATCGCCACGACCCTGCAGCTGCAGGGGGGCGTGCTCGACTCGGCCGAGGGGCGCTCGTTTCACCAGATCGCCATGGCGAGCCGGAGTCTGCACCGGTCGCAGGATATGGGACGGTTGCAGGAGATCGGCCCCTCGCCGATCCGGATCGCGCTGCTTGCGGACGGGACGCACGGG
>JACDDX010000025.1 GCA_013816685.1 Gemmatimonadales bacterium | reverse complement strand
CAGACTCCACGCGGCGACGCTGGCCCGGCGTTCGGCAGCCATCGACACCTGCCAGCTTCGGCCCTCGTGCTCGATCACGCGCCACGGCATCGCGGCGTCCTCATCGACTCGATTTCATTGTCGTCATGGGAGCAACCCCTCCGCTCGTGCGTCGGCGGCCGTGTCCACGTCGCGCAGCGCCGGCAACTCGTGCCAGCGCAGACCGAGCGCGATGAGACGCGCACGAGTCTGGTCCAGAACCGCCGCAGTACTCCACGGCATGCCGGTAAACAGACCCGGCAGCGGCACGCGGCCACCGATCAGATAGTAACCGCCATCGTCGGTCGGGCCGAGTACGACCTCGGAGTGCTCCAGACTCTCCGCGGCGGCGCTGAGGTGCGCGGCGACGAGCCGCGGGCAGTCTCCGCCGATGGCGATCCAGACCGACCCCGGCGTCGCGCGGCCGGCGGATCCGGCGAGTCGGGCCCCGAGATCACCATCGACCTGCGGCTCGTAGCGACATTCGGCACCGAGCCAGCCCACCATTTCATCGCGGGCATCGGCGGGGGCATACCAGACCGTCGCATCGAAGCCGGTCTCCCGGACGGCAGCGAGCGCGAGGCCGGCCATGCGCCGATACAGCTCGAGCGCGGCCGCGTCGCCGATCTCGGCCGCGAGCCGTGTCTTCACGGTCCCCGCGCGTGGTGCCTTCAGGAACAGCGCAACCGCCGGCGTCACCGGCCGCGTGGCTCCGGCCGATACCATCGCTCGAGCGTGTGCGGCGAGACGCCGGCCAGGAACAACGCCAGCAGCCAGACGTTGCGCAGGCTGCCGCGGAGCGCACCGTCACGCTTCCAGCGGCGGGCATCGGCGCGAATCGGCGTGTGCAGGCGGGTGCCCCGTGCGAGGCGCCGCAGTCGGCGCGTCAGGATCACGTCCTCCATGATCGGCGTCAACGGATAGCCGCCGGCGGCGTCGTACAGCGAGCGACGGACCAGCAGCCCCTGGTCCCCGTACGCCAGTCCGAACAGCCGCCACCGCAGCGCCGCACCGCGCTCGATGATGCGGAGCCGGAAGCCGGGCCCGTCGATCGCGAGTGGCCACGCGGCATGCGCTGTCGCCTCCGACGCCATCGCCCGCTCGACCTCGGCCAGCGCGTCTCGCGAGAGCCGCACCACGCGGCAACCGCGCGCCTCGGCCAGCTCGGGGGTGCCGTCACCCGAGCCACCGTCGGCAATGATGATTTCGTGAGGTACGTCGAGCGCGTCGAGATCGGCGAGGAGCCGAGGCAGGCGCGCGGATTCGTTCAGCGTCGGGATGACGACCGAGAGAATGGCGGCGTCAGCCCCGGACGAGCGTCTGAAAGCGGGCGCGCAGGTCGCGGGTGATCGGGCCCATCCGGCCGCCACCGAGAACCCGGCCGTCCACCTGCCGGATCGCGACCAGCTCAGACGCGGTACCGGTGAAGAAGGCCTCGTCGGCGGTGTAGACGTCGTAGCGATTGATCGGCTCTTCGCGCACGTCGAGCTCCGCCGCCCGCGCCAGCTCGATCACCGCGTCCCGGGTGACACCGCGAAGGATGCCGCCGTGAGCGGGCGGCGTGCGGAGCACTCCCTGCTTCACCACGAAGATGTTCTGGCCCGACCCTTCGGCGACGCTGCCCGAGCTGTCGAGCATGAGCACTTCGTCGGCCCCCGCCTGAATGCCTTCCACCTTCGCGAGGATGTGGGCCAGGTAGTTGAGCGACTTTACCCGCGGAGACAGCGATTCGCGGTGCGGGATCGGCGTGCCGGCGGTGACCACCGTGAGCCCTTTCTCGTACACTTCCTCGGGCCAGAGCTTGATGGTGTCGACGATGATGATGACCGACGGGTTGGGACACTTGCGCGGATCGAGCCCGAGATCGCCGACGCCGCGGGTGACGACATGCCGGATGTACGCTTCGGCGATCCCCGACCGCGCTACCGCTTCTTCGGTCACCCGCGCCAGCTCGTCCCGGTCCATCGGAATCGTGAGCCAGATCGCCTTCGCGGAATCGTAGAGCCGGTCGAGATGCTCGCCGAGGCGGAAGATCTTCCCGCCGTATACCCGGATGCCCTCGAACACTCCGTCACCATAGAGCAGGCCGTGGTCATAGACCGAGACGGTGGCCGTCTGGCGGTCGCACCACTGGCCGTTGATCCAGACGATGGGCGTGCCGGCGGCGCGGGCAGGCGGGTTCGCGGAAGGCTGAACGGTGGTGGTCATGCGGAGGAATCTATGCGCCGGAACGGGGATGGGCTATGTCGCGGCCACTGTCGCGCCGCCACAGCTCGACCCCGCGCCTGCGGTGCAGCCGAAGCAGTGTGCGCCCAGCTGAATGGTGCGGCGCTCGAGGGCGAGTCGATCGAAGTCCGCGATGTGGCGCGGGGCCCGCTCGTCCACCAGCAGATCGAGCATCTGGTTGAAGTCGCAATCGTAGAGCCGGCCGTCCCAGCCGACCGACAGCGTGTTCCGGCACATCACGCCCGCCGCGGCAGATGGGTTGAAGGCCTGCACCAGCCGGGAGAGGTACGCCTCGGTCTGGCCTCGGTCTTCCAGGTGCTCGAGAAAGCGGCTGATCGGCATGTTGGTGATGGTATAGAGATGATTGAACCGGATGCCGTGCCGCCGGTCGAGTTCGCGGCGCCAGTCGCGCTCGGCCGCCGCCTGCGCCGGGGGAAGGAAGGCCCCGACCGGATTGGTCACCAGGTTCAGCACCAGGCCGCTGTCCGGCGCGCCATAGCCGAGTGCGTTGAGCTCGCGGTGGCGAGCGGGTGTCGCTGTTTCTGGAGCGTCGGCAGGACCGACACTACATCCCGAGGCGTTCGATGTGGTTTCGCATCTGCACCCCGTGTACGAGCGAGGAGCCGCCCCGGATGGCCGCGGCCACGTGCACCGCCTCGGTCATTTGCTCCTCGTTGGAGCCGTGCTCCAGCGAGGCCGAGCTGTAAGCGTCGATGCAGTAGGGACACTGGACGGCGTGCGCGACGGCGAGCGCGATCAGCGATTTCTCACGGGCGCTGAGCGCCCCTTCGGCGAAGACCGCACCGTACCAGGCGAGGAACTTGTCCCAGAGCTCGGGCGATCCCTTACCGACCTCGGAAAATCGCGCGAGGTCGGGGGCGTGATAGTAGTGTTCGTGGCTCATGTAGAATCACACTTCCATCGGGGAGTCACGCGCGGATGCATGCTGCGGCTCTGGAAGAGACGGAAGCGGCGGCCTTTCGCCGGCGCACGCCGGCCTCGGCGCGCTGGCACGCGGAGGCGCGGGCGTTCCTCCCGGGCGGCGACTCGCGCAGCACGGTCTTCTACCAGCCCTATCCGGCCATCATGGAGCGGGGCGAGGGCTGCCGGCTCCACGATCTCGACGGCAACGTGCTGCTCGATTTCACCGGCAATCATTCCTCGTTGGTGCACGGATACGGCCACCCGGGAGTGCTGGACGCGGTGCGGGCCCAACTCGCGCGCGGCACCGCGTTCCCCAGCGGCACCCGCGTCCAGATCGATCTGGCCCGCCACCTGACCCGCCGGATCCCTTCGCTGGACCTGGTGCGGTTCACCAACTCCGGGACCGAAGCGGCGATGCTCGCGCTGCGGGGCGCACGCGCGTTCACCGGCCGTAACCGCGTCGCCAAGGCGGAGGGTGGCTACCACGGCAGTACCGACGAATTCATGGTGAGCACGCACCCCGATGTGTCCGCCGCCGGGCCGGTGGAGGTGCCGAGGGCGGTGCCGGCGTCGAAGGGTCTGCCAGCCGAAGCGGTCGAGCGCGTGCTGGTCATCCCGTTCAACGACGCGCCGGCCGCGGTGGATCTCATCGAGCGCGAGCGCGAGGATCTGGCCGCGGTCTTCATCGAGCCGGTGATGGGCTCGGCGGGCATGATCCCGGCCGAACGCCAATATCTCGTCGCACTCCGTGAGGTCACGCGGAAATACGGGATCGTACTGGTCTTTGATGAGGTGGTGAGCTTCCGGGTGGCGCATGGGGGGGCGGAGGAGGCGTTCGGTGTGCGGCCCGATCTCACCGTCCTCGGCAAGCTGGTGGGTGGCGGGTTTCCGCTCGGCGCCTTTGGCGGGCGGCGTGATATCATGGCGCTGTTCGATCCGTCGGCCGGACGGCCGGCGATACCGCATCCGGGGAGCTACAACGCCAACCCCGTGAGTCTCTCTGCGGGCCTCGCGTCGCTGGAAGCGCTCGACCATGCCGCGATCGCGGGACTCAACCGGGTGGGCGACGCGGTGCGGACCGCGTGCCGGACGATCTTCGCGGATGCGGCCCTGCCGGCGCAGGTGACCGGCCTGGGATCGCTGTTCGGCATTCATCTCACCGACCGGACCGTCCGGGCCTGGCGCGATACCGTCGGCGCCGACCTGGGGCTTCGTCACCGGCTCTTCCTCGCGCTCTACAACGAGGGGGTCCTGATCGATCCGCGCGGGGTCGGCGCACCGAGCACCGCGATCGGAATGGCGGAGGTCGAGCAACTGGCCACCGCGTTGCGCAGGATTATGTTGCGGCTCCGACCGTCGGCCGACCTCCCCCACCCCGTGGGCACATGAACACACCACCGCTCCGGAAGACCACCGCCGACGTCCTGACGCCGCTGGGCTGGCTGCACGGCACTTTTCAGGTTCCCCAATATCAGAGCCTGCTCGATTTCCTGGCCCCGAACGTTCAGGTGATCAAGTTCACCCGGGTCCTGTTACCGCAGGAGAAAGAGTCGATCCCGTTCGTCGGACTGCAGCGAGAATCGGTGATCCTCATCGAGCCGACCCAGCCGGACGAGCCGGTGGAAGCGGCGGGCAGCCTCGGTCGTACCACGCCGAGGGAGGTGGGATGCCTGCTGGAGGTCGGCATGCTCCGGGGCACGCTCGAGGTGCTGGTCAACGTCCGGGTGTCGGATTATCTGCGCCAGCAGCCCGGCTTCGTCGTGCTCCGCCGCTGCGTGCTCACACCTTACGGCGAGGCCGCGGGATCAGCCCAGGCGCGGCGGATCTCCACGGCCGTGGTAAACCTCGCGCGGGTGGTGGGCGTGTCGGAGTGGCAAGGTCGGCCGTAAGCCCAGCCGCAATGCCGTGCCAGCGGATGGGCGAGGAGGACGCCTCAGCGTGATTGAGGTGGATGGGGCAGGCGAGGTCACGTGAGGTGTACGCGCGGTGGCTGGACGCGAGCGGAGCGATGCGGGGAGCGAAGGTTGAGGACCGCGCGCCGACGCCGTTGCCGGGGCTGGAGGCACGGCGCGCACTGCTGGGTAAGGCCTCGAGCACATCCGCAGGTTAGGTGCGGTCATAGTCTGGTCAGGGGCGAAAGGCACCTCGACCGACACCCGACTAGCTGTTGCGCGTGCCTGATTGAAGGACTCGTTGCCGCAACTCCTTGAGGAACAATTTTTCGCCGGTGTCTGGGTCAGCGCCCAGTTCCTCGCGTAGAATCCGTTCGTGTATTTCGCCTTCGCGCAGAGCCTCCGCCCGATCACCGACGGCCACGAGCGCCCGCATCAATCCCAGAGCGATGCGCGAGCTGAATTGGTCATGCTCGGAGAGGCGATGCCACCAATGCACCGCCGCCACCGTGTCGCCGACGCGCTCCGCCTCCCGCTCCAAGGTCTCCAGCGCCTCCTCATAGCGGTGCGTCAGACGAGCCCGCTCCACCTCCCCCCATCTTTCGAACTCCAGCAATGCCGCGACATGAAATCCGTCGAGGAAAGAACCCCGGTACAGCACGACAGCGGTGTGGAAGGCGCGACAATCGAGCGCTTCCTCGAACGCCCACACATCGGTGTCCACTATCTGCGGGTCGAATCGGATGCTGCAGACGCCCGGTAGAAACAGTTCTCGGCCGGTGTGCCGGCGCAGGCAGAAGAGGATCTGCTTGAGGCAGTTTGGACTTGACCCAGGTTCGTGGACACCGGGTTTATGCTGCTGCGTGCTGTGCCTCGTACGCGACCGGGCTGAGGTAGCCGAGGCTCGAGTGCCGACGTTCGCGGTTGTACCAGACCTCGATGCACTCGAAGATCGCGCGGCGCGCCGCCTCACGCGAGGGGAAGTCGGCGTCGGCCAGGAGCTCGTGCTCGAGCGTCGCGAAGAAGCTCTCGGCGACGGCGTTGTCCCAGCACTCGCCCCGCCGGCTCATGCTGCACGTGAGCCCATGCGCGGCGAGCAGTGCGCGGTGCGCGCCGCCGGCGTACTGACTCCCGCGCTCCGAGTGATGCAGCAGCCCGACGGCGGGGCGCCGCTGCGCGAGCGCCATGCGCAGGGCGTCGAGTGCGAGCGCCTCGGCCAGCGTGTCGCGCCTGGCCCAGCCCACCACGCGGCGTGAGCCCAGGTCGAGCACCACGGCGAGGTAGAGCCAGCCCTCACGCGTCGGGACGTACGTGATGTCGCTCGCCCAGACCCGATCGGGTCCGGCGATGTCGGCGACCGCGAAGCGCCGCGCCAGGTGGTTGGACGCCACCGGCGCGGCATGCGCCGAGTCGGTCGTGCGCACGACGCGGCGCGGACGCCGTGCCACGAGGCCGTCGTCACGCATCAGGCGTGCGACCCGCTTCTTCGCGACGCGCGTGCCCTGCGCCCGAAGTTCCCGATGCACGCGACACGGACCGCTTCGTCCGCCGCCGCCCGCGGACTCGGCGGCCGACGCTGGGCAGCGTGAAAGCCACTCGGCGACACCCCGAGGGCGCCGCACATGAGCGTGACGGCGTACTCCACGCGGTGGGCGGCGATGACGGCGTACTTGGTCGTCACCGCGACTCCTTCGCGAAGTACGCCGCCGCTTTTTTTAGAAACTCATTCTCCTGGCTGAGTCGCGCGTTCTCGCGCTGCAGCCGCCGCAGCTCCTCCTGCTCGGTCGGGAGTCGACCCGGTCCCGGGAACACGTCGTGCGGCGGTGCTCCTGACCGCGTGGTCGCCTGCTTCGCCCAGCCCCGCAGCATGTCGGGCCGCACCCCAAGCTCGCGGCTGATCTGGGTGAGGCTCACCCCCTCGCGCGGCGCTCCTGCATCCGCCGCACCGCCTCGAGCTTGAACTCCGCACCGAAGACCCGCCGCTTCCCACCTACCTGCTCGCGCTGCTTCGCCATCGACCACCTCCGCCCTGAATATCAGGGCTATTGAGGTGTCCATCAAAGCGGGTCAACTCCACCTTGTAATACTATGCCGTTATGAGGGCGGTGGGACTCGAACCCACGACCTAGGGATTAAAAGTCCCTTGCTCTACCGGCTGAGCTACGCCCCCGGTGGGCCGAAGGGCCCAGACTCAAAGATCGGCCCCCTCTTGCGCGGGGGCAACCTCCCCCCGACGCAGACCGCTGCCTGACTGCGTGGAGATATATTCCCGCAGGAGGCATCCATGCCGATCGCCGTTCCCCGTTGGATCATTCTCGTACTCGGGCTCGCGGCTGGACTCGTCATCTCCGCGCGCTGCGCCGAGGCTCAGGACTCCACGGCCGCCGCTACGGCCGACGAGCGCTGGCAGGTCGCGCTCGGACCCGACGCCTACGTCTGGGACGTGCGATTGGTGAGGATCGATGGCGCCGCGCTCGTCGTCCGCCAGGTGGACTCGCTGGTGCGCATTCCGGTTGCCAAGATCACCGAGATGCGCCTCATCAGGAAGTCCGAGATGCAGAGGGGCGCGGCCGGCGGTGCGATGAACGCGCTCACGGGCGCGGAAGACGAAGTTTACGATTTCGCGCCGCTCGACTCGCCCGACAAGCTGCGCGCTCTCCAGAAGATCTTCCGATACCACCCCGTCGCGCCGACCCCGTGATGCCCGACGGCCTCGAAGGCGGACTGCGCCACGACCGCATTCTCATCACCGGCACCGACACCAACGTCGGAAAGACCTGGGTCACCTGTGCCCTGGCCCGCGCCCTCCGCGAGAGCGGACACCACGTCGTCGCCATCAAGCCGGTCGAGAGCGGCCGTCCCGGCGATCCCGGTGACGAGGAGGACGGCGTCCTGCTCGCCCGGGCTACCAGACAGACCGCGCCCCGGCACGCCCTTGTCCGCCTGGCGGAGCCGCTCGCCCCGATGCTCGCGCAGGGAGGCGAGCTCGACTTCGACGACCTGGTACTCGCCTGCGAACGGTACGCCGACGGCGCCCAGCTCACGCTCTACGAGGGCACCGGCGGGCTGCTCTCCCCCATTACCTGGGAGTGGAACGCCGTCGACCTCGCCCGCTCGCTCGGATGCCGGATGCTCATCGTCGGCACCGATCGACTCGGCGCCATCAATCACACGCTGCTGACGCTCAGCGCGATCGAGTTCGCCGGACTCGAGACCGCCGGCGTCGTGCTCACCGCACCCGAGACCGCCGACCGCTCCACCGGCTCAAACGCCGATGCCATCTCGAGGCTCGCGGGAATCGATCGCGTGGTCGTGGCACCGCGCACGCTCGACCCGACCGCCGCCTCGCACTCCCTCGCCCCCGTCGTCAGATGGATCACCCCGGGCACGTCACCCGCCACGCACTAACGGCTGCCCTCGGCGACGCTTTCACCCATCGCTTCCGCAACCCAGCGCCGGACCCACGGCCGCGGGTCGTGCTGATGCCGCACCAGTGCCTCGCGCGCGACCGGATCTCCCCGCGAGGCCAGCGCGACCAGCGCCTCGGCTGCCAGATCCTGATCGCCGAGCGCATTCGCGACGCCTGCGACGAGCGCGGAATCCGGGCGCCGGAGCGTCGCGAGGATGGCCGCGGTCTGGATGACGTCCCGATAGGATGACGAGGCGAGACCGGCCAGGATGTCGGGACGCGCACCGTCTGGGTCGAGCCGCGCCAGCGCGCCGAGCGCGGCGGCGCGCACCTCGTAGCTGGTGTCTCCCTTCCATGTCGTTCGGATCGCCGCCACCGCGTCGGACCCACCCAACCGGCCGAGCGCCACCGCGGCCGAGACCCGCACCGCGGACGATGTGTCGGCAAGCGCGCGGACCAGACCCGGCGTGATGAGCCGCGGCGGGAAGGCGCGGAGTGCCGAGGCCGCCTGCGCGCGGGTGAGCGGGTAGTCGGCCGAGTCGAGCGCGGTGAGCAGCGCGCCGGCCGCGAGCGGGTCGGTCCGCCGCCCGGCGAGCTGCTGGATCACCCACCAGCGGTTCCAGAGGTCGGGATCGCGCGCGAGCTGCGCGGCGAGCCACGCCGTCGGCTGCGCAAAGGCGAGCGTCTTGAGAATCCGGCTGCCGTCGTCGAACACGATCATCGTGGGCGGCGAGCGCACGCCCCCTATCCGAACCTCCTGCTGGCGCCGGTCGATCATGACGTTCGCCACGACGTCGCCCTCGCGGGTGCCGACCCGCACGGTGAGCGGCGCGCGAAACACCGCCGGCGTCACGACCCGCGCACCGGTGCTGTCGGCAGCCGCGGTGTCGACCTGCGCCTGTCGCACGATCAGCAGCACGGCGTGTGCGCCTGAATCGTAGCGCGCGGAGACCCGGAATTCTGGGTGGCCCGCTGCGTACATCCACTGCTCCCAGAACCAGGCCAGCGAGTCACCGGAGACGCTCTCGAACGCGGTGCGCAAATCGTCCGTCGTCGCGTTGCCCCACGCGTGACGGGTGAGATACGCCCGCATCCCGGCCCAGAAGCGCGCCGGGCCGAGCTGTGCCTGCAGCATCCGGAGCACCAGCGCGCCCTTCTGGTAGACGATGTTCGAGTTGTACGACACGAGCGGCGCCCGGCGGCGCGCGTCGCGGTCGAGCAGCAGGAGATATTCGTTCAGGTAGTAGTCGTCGGCCGCGTGCGGACCCTGCTTCTCCGCCCAGTACTGTCCCGGCATGAACTCGGCGATGCCCTCGTTCAGCCAGTAATGACTCCAGTCCTTCGCGGTCACCAGATCGCCGAACCACTGGTGCGCGAGCTCGTGCGGAATGAGGAGCCACTGGAACCACGGCCGGTCGGCGTACGCACGCGCATCGGGCAGCCAGTCGACCAGCGTCGTCGCGCTCACGTTCTCCATACCGCCGATGAAGTCGATCACCGACGTCTGGGCATACTTGTTCCATGGATACGGAACGCCGAGCAGGCGACCGTAGGTCTCGATCAGGTCGGGCGTGATGCCGAACAGCGGGCGGGCGAGTGCGCTGTCGCCGCGGGGGACGTAGTAGTCGAGCGGGGTGTCGCGCCAGCCGTCGCGCACCCGGGCGAGCGGCGCCGCGACCAGCGAGATCAGGTAGGTCGAGGCCGGGCGCTCCTGCCGCCAGTGCACCGTGTGCCGGCGACCGCGCGCGGGACGATCCGAGAGTTGCCGGCCATTCGAGACGACGGTGAGCGCCTTCGGCACCGTCGCGATCAGGTCCCACGTCGCCTTGTCGTCCGGCTCGGCGACGGTGGGAAACCAGCCGAAATTGCCGTCGGTGCCGCCCCCGCTGTACACCTGCGTCGTCCGCCTCGGCCGCGGATCGCGGGTGAAGAAGTACAGTCCCCGTCCCTGCTCCACTCGGCCGCGGTAAGCGATGGTGATCCGGAGCGTGTCGCCGGCCACCGCCGGATGCGCGAGCCGCACCGCGATCGAATCGCCCGGCCGCGAGAACCCGAGACGCCTCGGTCCGGTCACCGTTCGCACCCGGAGCTGCTTCCGCATGGCGAGGGTGACCACCTCGAGTCCGTCGCGCCGGGACACCAGCGTGCTCGTAACCCGGCCGTCGAACGCGAGCGAATCCCAGTCGAAGCGCGCGACCTCGATCCGCTGGTGCAGCAGGTCGAAATCACCCGACTGTGCCTGGACGGGCGATGCCGCGAGCGTGGCGACGAGGCAGACGAGGAATGCGAGCATCAAGGCGCTGTCACCCACACCCTAAAGCGAGAAGGTGAACTGCGCGATCGGGGCGAAGGTCCGGCGGTGATGGCAGGTGGGCCCACGCTCGAGGAGTCCCGCGTGATGATCGGGCGTGCCGTAGCCGACGTTGGTCTCCCAGCCGTAGCCGGGGTAGCGCCGGGCGAGACGGCGCATGAGCAGATCGCGCACCGTTTTCGCCAGCACGCCCGCGGCCGCGACGCTGTGGCAGAGCGCGTCGCCGTCCACCAGCGCGTCGTGGGCGTAGCCGACCTCGGGCAGCGGCAGTCCGTCAATCAGAATCCGGTGCGCCGGCAGCGGGCCTCGCCGGATCGCCCGCGCGATGGCGCGCCGCATGGCGAGCGCGGTGGCGACCCTGATGTTGAGCCGGTCGATCTCGCGGCTGGACGCCGCGCCGACGCCGAACGCGAGTGCCCGGGTGAGCACCCGCGCCGCGAGTTTCTCCCGCATCGCGCGTGGCAGCAGCTTGCTGTCGCGCAGCCCGCGGAGGGCCGCGCAGCCCAAGGGAAAGACGACGGCCGCGGCCACCACTGGACCAGCCAGGGGACCGCGGCCGACTTCATCGACGCCGAGCAGGAGGAGCTGATCGGCCCAGGCGGCCCGTTCGCGGGTCAGCGTGGGGCGAGGAGCCACCGCTACTTGTCCCGCTTCTCCCGGATGCGCGCGGCCTTGCCGCTCAGCGCACGGAGATAGTAGAGCTTGGCCCGGCGCACCCGGCCGCGGCGCACCACGTCCACCGTGGCGATGGTCGGGCTGTGATTCGGAAATATCCGCTCGACGCCGACGCCGGCCGAGATCTTCCGGACGGTGAACGTCTCG
>JACDDX010000024.1 GCA_013816685.1 Gemmatimonadales bacterium | reverse complement strand
AACAGCAGCGGGAAGAGCACCACGTTGATGACGCCGGCGAAATTCTCGACCGACCGAAGGCGGGCGGCGACCAGCAGCCCGAGGACGCTGCTCGACAGGGCGGCCACGGCGAGCGTCGCGCCTGACGCGACGAATTCGGGGAGAGTCACCTCGACCAGCAGCGGTGCGACCGCCAGCACGACGAGACCCTGCAGCAGCCCGACTGCAGCCGCGGCGAGGGAGCGCCCGAGCAGAATGGCGCCAAGCCCGGCCGGACTCGCGAGCATGAGCCGCAGCATGCCGAACTCGCGATCGTACACCGTCGCGATGGCCGTGAGCATGGCCCCGAACAGCGCCGCCATGACCAGGACGCCGGGGTAGACGAACGTCCGATATGACACGCCGCTTTCGATCCGGGCGATCGAGTTGTACCCGGTCCCGACCAGGAGGAGCCAGATGAACGGGCGGGCGATCCCGCCGAGAAGTCGGCTGGTCTGCCGGGTGGTGCGCGCGAGATCGCGGGCGACGATGCCGTACACCGCGCTGGCCGCGCTCACCCCGCGTCTCCCGCCCGCACCTGAGTGCGCGCGAAGTAGACATCCTCGAGTGACACCGGCCGGATAGCCAGGCGCTCGATGCGGGGCGCGGCACCGGCGAGCTCGATGACCGCCTCTCGCGGGCCGGTGAACCCCACGCGCAGTCCCCGCCCGGTGCGCACCGCCGAGCGGGCGGCTCCCAAGCCGCGCAGTGCGCTGGCCAGCCGTTCCGCACCCTCGCCCTCGATCTCCGCGACCGCGTCCCCGATCGTGGCGCGCAGGTCGGCCGGTGTACCGTCGGCCACCATGGCGCCACGCGCCAGGAGTACGACCCGGTCTGCCGGCTCGGCCTCGGCAAGGTAGTGGGTGGAGAAGAGCACCGTCGTGCCCCGCTCGCGCCGCTGCGCTTCGATCGTGCTCCACATCCGGTCGCGATGCTCGGGGTCCAGGCCGACGGTCGGTTCGTCGAGAATGAGGAGATCGGGAAGGTGGAGGGTCGCGCGCGCGACATCGACGAGGCGGCGCCAGCCACCGGAGAGCGTCTTCGCGGGACGGTCGGCGAATTGGCCCAGCCCGGTCCGTTCGATCGCGTCCCCGACGGCGGTTCGGGCAAGCCGGCCACCGAGTCCGCCCAAACGTGCCGCGAAGAGCAGATTCTCCCGGACGGTGAGGAGTCCGTCGACGCTGGTCTCCTGAAACAGCAGCCCGAGCCGACGCCGGACAGCGTGCCGTCCGCGGCTCACGTCGTGACCAAAGATGCGAGCGGCGCCCCGTGAGGGCGCGAGCAGAGTGGCGAGGAGGAGCATCGCGGTCGTCTTGCCGGCGCCGTTCGGACCCAGCAACCCTACCAGGGCACCGGCGGGCACGACCAGGTTGAGCCCGTCGAGCGCGCGGGTGTCGCCGAAATCGCGTCCGAGCCCCTCGGTTTCGACAGCCGGAGCCGCGTCGCTCACGGCAACCGGCTCATGCCCGCGGCCTCACGCGCCCTGCGGCTCGATCACGAAATCCCGGTACTCGTAGGTCAGCGGAGCGGCGTTGTCAGCGACAGCCTCGTCGATCAGGTGCCGGTGCGGGCTGAGGGTGCAGACCGGGTCCGGGTTGGTAGCATCCCCGGTCAGCGCGAGCGCCTGGCAGCGGCAGCCGGCAAAGGTCGCGGCCTGCATCGGACAGCTGACGCACGGCTCCTTCATCCACGCGTTGCCGCGGAAGGCCTGGAACGCCGGCGACTCGTGCCAGATCCAGTCGATGCTGTGATCGCGGACGTTGGGCAGCGTGAGATTGGGAAGGGCGTAGGCGCCGTGACAGGGCAGCGCCGACCCGTCGGGTCCCACGACAATGTAGAACCGCCCCCAGCCGCCATAGCACGCCTTGGGGCGATCCTCGAAATAGTCAGGGAGCACGAAGATGATCTGCATCCGGCCCTTGTGGCGCCGCATTGCCTCTTCGGCGATTCCCTTGGCGCGAGTCACCTGCTCTCGCGTCGGCATCAGCGTCGCGCGGTTCTTGAGCCCCCATCCGTAGTACTGCGTGTTGGCGAGCTCCAGCCGATCGGCGCCGAGGCTCGCGGCCAGATCGATGATCTCGCCGATCCGGTCGAGGTTGCCACGGTGCAGCACGACGTTGATCGAGAATGCGAAGCCGAGCTCCCGGACGATCGCGATGGCGGCGCGCTTCTGCTTGACCGAGCTGGTACCGGCGATCCGCTCGGCGGACGTCGTGTCGGAGTCCTGTACCGAGATCTGGATGTGCTCGAGCCCGGCCTCCTTGAGCGCTTCCGCGCGTTTGCGGGTGAGCCCCAGTCCCGAGGTGACGAGCGTGCTGTAGAGACCGAGCCGGCGCGCGTGGGCCGCGAGTTCCTCGAGATCCTTCCGGATCAGGGGCTCGCCACCGGACAGCCCGAGCTGGAGCACGCCGAGCTCGCGAGCCTGGCTGATCGTGCGCTTCCAGTCGTCGGTCGAGATCTCGCGGTCGGCGCGGAGCAGGTCGAGTGGGTTGGAGCAATAGGGACAGTGCAGCGGGCAGCGATGCGTCAGCTCCGCCAGCAGCGTGGTCGGACGTTCCGATGTCATTGGATCAACTCTCTGGTCTCGAGACGCGACAGATACTCGGTGACGTCCGCGCTGACATCGGTCCCGTAGCGCTCTCCGAGGATGGCGGCGATGTCGGCGACCGAGCGGCAGCCGTCCACCAGTTCGAGAATGGCCTTGCCGGTGTCGTTGAGGAGCACCGCGCCTTCGGGATACAGCAGCACCGGACGCTGGCGAGCCGGGTCATAGTCCAGCCGTGCGAGCCGCCAGAGTCGGGGGATCGAGTCCGCGGTGAGACTCACGAGCCGTCGTCCTGGCGGTAGGCGTTGTGAATGGTGTCGATCATGGCCCAGAGCATCTCGAGCTTGAACGCTAGGGCCTCGAACACCTTTCGCTGGCGCTCGGGGGTCGTGGCCCAGCGCTTCACCAGCCGAAGACCGTGGGTGACGTCCTTGGGAGCCTGGACCAGCCGGCTCCGGAAGTAGTCGAGCGCCTCTGGTGGAATCCAGGGATAGTGCTTTGGGTACGACTCGATGCGCTGGTTGTGAATCTTCGGCGCGAAGAGCTCGGTCAGAGAAGAGGCCACCGCCTCCTGCCACGGCTTCGTCCGGCAGAACGTCACGTACGATTCGCAGATCAAACGTACGGCGGGCAGCACGTGACGCTCGTCTTCCATTTCCTCACGGGGCACGCCCAGCGCGACGCCCAGCCGGATCCACATCTCGATACCGCCGGTGCCGGACTCAGTGCCGTCATGATCGATGATGCGCTGGATCCATTCCCGACGGACGTCGGACTCAGGACAATTGGAGAGGATCGCGCCGTCCTTGCGCGGCACGACGCGCTGGTAGGCAAGGCGGTTGGCGGCCCAGCCCTGGAACTGTCGCTGCGTGAGTCCGCCTTCGTACATCAGCCGATGGAACGGATGCTCGACATAATACGAACCCTGAAAGGCCCGGAGCGCCTGCTCCAGCTCGTCCGGCCCCAGCGGACGCTCCAGCGGGGGAAACAGCGGCCGGGGCGCGGCCGCGAGGCTCGAGGCGATCAGCGTCGGGGGCATCATGCTGTCACTCCATAACAGGCGGCGCGCGCGGGCCCGCGAACGGGGGGGCGTCCCAAGAACCCAATCATTAGCGGATCACACCTCAAACCGCATCCCGTCCGCGCCGACCTGCACGCCACGCGCCTCGACTTCGGCGCGTTCGGGCGAGTCCTCGATGAGGACGGGATTGGTGTTGTTAATGTGGGTGTAGACCCGCCGCGAGCCGCCGAGCGTGGCCAGCACCGCGAGGCTCCCGCCTGGTCCCGCGATGGGCAGGTGGTCCATCTGCCGCGCCGTGCGTTCGCCAATCCCGAGCGTAATCAGCTCGTCATCGAGCCAGAACGTCCCATCGAAGAGAATCAGGTCGGCCGATCGCAGCCGGGCGAGAATTCCGGCGTCGAGCTCGCCGCAACCGGGCACGAACGCGCAAGTGCCGCCGGTGACCTCGTCGCGAATCGTCAGCCCTACCGTGTGGCCCTCGAGGTCATTCTGCGCGAAACGTGGCGGGCCGGCTGGTACGACGAACGCTTCGATGGAGATGCCACTTGCCGAGCCGTCGAGGTAGTGAAGCGCCCGGGGGCGCTCCGCGACGATCTCGTGGACCTCGACCATCGCAAAGGCGCTGGTGACCTCGAGAATGCGGGAGTCGCGCTCGAGAATGACTCGGACTGCGTCCGTGGCGTACAGTTGCAGGTGGCGACCTTCCCGGAGCAGCACGATGCCCAGCGTGTGGTCGAGTTCCGCATCCGTGGTCACGATGCCGGCGACCGGGACGTGGCGCATACCCTCGGGCGCGGTGCGCACAAGTCGGCCGAGCTGGTCCCGGACATCGGGCGAGGCATTGAGGAGAAACCAGCGTTCCCCGTCCGCCGAGACTGCCGCCGACGACTGGGTTCGCGGGAGCGCCCGAGCGGGATCGAGGCGGCTCAGGCGGCAGGCCGGGCACCAGCAGTTCCACTGGGGAAACCCGCCCCCGGCAGCCGTGCCCAGGAGGATGACGTGCATGCTGGAAATGCCGAGGGGCCCGCTTTCGCGAGCCCCTCATGCATCATCGTTCCAGGTTACAGCGTCGCGACGTAGGCGGTGACTTCCATGGTGACTGCGACGATTTCGGCTTCGGGCTTGGTCCAGGTCATGTCATGCTCCGTGGGTTGATGCGTGAGCCGTTGGTGGCCCCGGTGTTTCCATGCGTGTCCCCTACGCACCCGGCGTGCCACGGTTTGCGCTGGATGCTGACATTTCTTAAGCTGTTGACTAGAAACACATTGCAGCTCGCGCTCCGGGAACGACTTCTTGCGGCAAACAGGGTGAAATGGTTGGGGTGGGTGATATCCCCCACCCAATCAGCCCGATAACCCAAACTTCTTCAGCCGATAGCGAAGGGTGTCCCGCGAAATTCCCAACCGGGTGGCCGCACGGGTCTGATTGCCACCCTCGTCCCGCAGCGCCTGCTCGATCATGCCCCGTTCGACGTGCTCCAGATCCACCTGCCCGCTACTGCCCCCCTCATGCTCAGCTGGATCGGCCGGGCGCGAGAGCGTCGCTGCACCGCGATCGAAGGAGCTGGGTACGGCGAGCGACAGCTGCTCGGCTTCCAGCTCGGGGCCCTGGCTCCAGAGGACCGCTCGCTCGATCACGTGGCTCAACTCGCGCACGTTGCCCGGCCACGGGTAATCGAGCAGACGACGGGCGGCGGCGTCGCTGATGGTACGCACGTCCTTGCCGTACTTGGCGCAGAACCGGCGCAGAAAGGTCTCGGCCAGCAACAGGACGTCGTCACCGCGTTCACGCAGCGGTGGCAGGCGGAGCGGAATGACCGCTAGTCGGAAGTACAGATCCTTTCTGAACCGGTCGGCCTGAGCATCGCGCTCGAGATCACGGTTGGTTGCCGCGAGGATGCGCACATCGACTTTCCGGTCCCGCACGCCTCCCACCCTGCGCACCACGCGGTCCTCGATCGCCTTGAGCAGCTTGCCCTGGAGCGCGAGCTCCACGTCGCCGATCTCGTCGAGAAACAGATACCCGCCCTCCGCCGCCTCGAACAGCCCGATGTTGGATTCCTTGGCATCGGTAAAGGCGCCCCGCTCGTGGCCGAACAGCTCCGCCTCCATCAGCGTCGCGGGCAGCGCGGTGCAGTTGACATCAATGAACGGCCGGGTGCTGCGGGCGCTGGTACCGTGGATGGTCCGGGCGACGAGTCCCTTCCCGGTTCCGGTCTCGCCGGTGATGAGGATCGGCGGGGTCTCGTCGAGCGCGGCGATCTGCCGCACGCGGTCCGCCAGCTCCCGCATCGGGGGCGAATCGCCCAGCAGCCCGGCCAGCGGAACGCCACCCTTCGCGCGGCGGCGATAATAGGACAGCTCCTGCCGGATCTGCGAATGCTCGCGGGCGCGGTCCGCCAGCAGACGCAGCTCCTCGAGATCCACGGGCTTCTTGAGATAATCGAATGCGCCCAGCTTCACGGCCTCGACCGCGCCTGCGATGGTACCATGGGCGGTCATGATGATGACCGGCACCGCCGCATCGAATTCGCGCACCCGCTTGAGAAATTCGATGCCGCTCATCCCCGGCAGCCGCATGTCGGTGAAGACGACCTCCGGCCGCAGGCGCTCCAGCATCGGTAGTGCGCTCTCCGCGTCGCCCGCCACCTCGGCCTCGAACCCTTCCGCGATGAGGAACGCCTTGATCGCCCGCGCGAGCGTGCGCTCGTCGTCGACGATGAGCACGACCGGGCCGCTCACGCAGCCCCCGCCTTGACGTCCACGGCCGGCAGCCACACCGTCGCGCTGGTGCCGTGGCCGACGCGGCTTCGAATGTCGAGCCGCCCACCGTTCTGTTCGACGTACCGGCGCGCGATCGCGAGACCAAGACCGGTGCCCTCCTGGCGGGTCGTGAAAAATGGATCGCACACCTGGGGGAGCACCTCGTCGGGAATGCCGCGGCCCGTATCGGCGACCTCGATCACGACGCCGCCATCGGCCTCGGACGCGGGGCGCGCGGCAATGGTCACTCGCCCACCTGGCGGCACGGCGTCGAGCGCGTTGGAGATCAGCTCCACCAGCACCTGCTCGAGTTGAATGGGATCCACCCGCACTTCCGGCAGCGACGGTGGCAGGTCGGTCATCAGCTCGGCCGAGCGGCCGCGGGCGTGCTCGACGAACCCGGGGAGGAGTCCGCTCACCAGTCCTCTGATGTCCTCGAGTATGGGATGGAACGGGCTGGGCCGCGAGAAGGCGAGGAGGTGGGTGATGCGGCGCTCGAGGCGATCCACCTCTTCGATGATGCCGGCAAGGTGCTCGCGCGCGTCGGGCGATTCGGGATGCTTGTGGATGAGCTGCGCGGCGGCGCGCAGGCTCGCGAGCGGATTGCGGAGCCCGTGCGCGACCGCGGCGGACATTTCGCCGATGGACGCAAGCTTCTCGGATTGGACGAGCTGGCCCTGGGTCCGCTCCAGCTCGAGACGCTGGTCGCGCAGGCGTGCCGTCATCGTGGCGAAGGCGCGGGCCAGATCGCCGACCTCGTCCGGCGCGCCGGTCTCGATGGGATATTCCAGATTGCCGGCGCCCACCACCGTCATCGCACTGCGGAGCCGGTTGATCGGTCGCACGAGGCTGCGCGCGATCAGCAGCGCCGTCAGGAGCCCCGCCGCCAGCGCGCCGAGCACGATTCCGAGCAGGACGCGCCGCTCGGTCTCGACGATCTGCTCCACCCGCCCGAACGCCTTCTGCACGCTGAAGACGCGAGCGCGGCGATAGATCTCGTGATTGATCTGCGTGAGGGCAGGGAGGAGGCGGCCTTTCAGCTCCCGGCGCGCGAGCGCATAGGCGTCCTCGCGGTTCCCGGCGTCATAGAGCGAAAATGCGCTGTCGGCAACGACCCGGATCTGGCGTTGAACGTCCCGCACCCCATCGGCCAGCTCCATCTCGTCGGGCCGGAGCTCCGCCGTCCACCGGATGAACCAGTAGTCCACCACCTCCTGGCTGAGGCCGAGCTCCTGGCGGGCCTCAGGATCGAGGCCACCCAGATAGCGCCAGACCACCTCGCTCTGGTTGAACATCGCCGTTTCGACCTCGGCGTAGGTCCGCCCGCGGCTGAGGCTCTGCCCGAGCGTCTCCAAGGCCCGGCGCTCGAGCGCATTGCTGCGGAACGCCTCGGCGCCGACGAGCAGCACCGGTATCGCCATGAACGCGAAACCGAAGAGGAGCTTCCGCTGGAAGGTCACGCAGAGAAGATATCCGCCGAAGCTCAGTCGGTGTCGATCGTGACGTCCACCGACATGCCCGGACGGAGAGGATGCAGCCGGTCGCCGGGACTGGCAACCGCGATCCGCACTGGCACGCGCTGCACGACCTTGGTGAAGTTGCCGGTGGCGTTGTGGGGAGGCAGCAGGGCGAAACGAGCGCCGGTGGCGGGGCTCAGGCTCACCACCCGGCCCCGAAAGCTCCGGCCATCGTAGGCATCGACGCTGAACTCCACCGAGTCGCCCACGGTGACCCTGGCGAGCTGAGTCTCCTTGAGATTGGCGGTGACCCAGACTTCGCGTTCGGGCACCATGCTCAACACCTGCTGGCCGACCTGCACGAGGGCCCCGGGCTCGGCGCTGCGCTTGGGGATGACGCCGGCGGTGGGGGCGGTGATGTGCGCGTAGCTGAGCTGGAGGCGCGCGTTCTCGACGGCGGCCTGCGCGGAGGCGAGTCGCGCATCCGCGCCGCGAACCGCTGCGCCGGACGCCGACACCTCGCTGCCGGCGGCCGCGGCCTGCTTCCGGGATGCCTGGAGATTCGCTGCGGCCGCGTCGTAGGCTGCCTGGGCCGCGTCGAGCTGCTGCGCCGCGATGATCTTCTCGCCAGCGAGCCGGAGCCGGCGGGTGCGCGCCTTGGCGCCGCCGGGCCGGACGCCTCCTTGTCGGACGCCGCCGTTCCGGGCGGGGGTGCGTCGACCGCCGTGTCGGTTGCCATAGGAGCTCGTTTCGTCGAGTCGTCCCGCGGGTGTTCGGCCGCGGTCACTTGAGTCGATCCATGATGCCCAGCGCGCGAAACAGTCCGACGTGCGCGGTGGCATAGCCGACCCGGGCCTGGATCAGCGCGTCGCGGGCCGCGATTCGCTGCTCTGCGCCGGGGTAGTTTCGACGCTGCCTGCCACGCCGGCGCGGAACCGTTCCTCCGCTTGGGCCAGCTCCTGGTCGGCCAGCCGGAGGCGCTCACCCGCGATGCCAACCTGCTGCCGAGCGGAGGCCAGGTTCAGCACGGCTGCGCGGGCTTCGGTCTCGATCTGATTGCCGATATCCCGTTCGCGGAGCTCCTGCGCGTCGATCCGGGCTCGCTGTTCCGAAGGCGGCTCTGCCGGCGGAATCCATCGAGGATGGGGACGTTGAGTAGCAGCTGCACGGTGTAGCTCCCCAGCTGTCCGCCGATCGTCTGCCCGCTTTCGGTGTACGCCCGTTGGCCATGAGGTTGGGCAGATTCTCGTAGCGAATCGCCCGCAGGCTACGCCGTGCGGCGAGGGTCCGCGCGTGCTCGGCCAGCAGCTCGACGCGGTGAGCCCGGGCAAACTCTGCGGCACGCGCGGGCTTGGTCGGTACGTCGAAGCTCGCGGGACCGAGCGAAATCGGCGAGGGCGATCGAGCTCGCGGGGGCAGGTCGAGGGTGCGGAGCAGGTCGAGCCGACTCCGGTCGCGTGCATTGCGAGCTACCTCGAGTTGCGTGCGAACCGCAGCGAAGCTGACCTCGCTTCGAGTGGCGTCGATTGCAGGGCTCACGCCGTTCTCGACCAGCCGACGCGCCTGCTGGAGCAGGGTCGCGGCTACCGCGCTGTCGGCTTCGCGGGCACGGACGGTCTCCTCGGTCCGCATCGCCTGCAGGTACGCGAGCCCGGACGTGGCGCCGGCCAGGTCCCCCGCCGCCCGGGCATCCAGTCCGCCGGCCACCGCCGTGTCGCGCGCGGCGCGAAGCCGGGTGATGGCACTGGCGTCGAAGATGGTCTGCTGGGCCCGCAGTTGAATGCGGAACACGTCGAAGGGATCGGTCAGGCCCGAGACGCCGGGAAAGCCGAACTCATCGAGGTTGACTGTCTGGCGCGTGACACCGGCCGCGCCAACGATGGTCGGCAACAGACCGGCGCGCCGCTCACCCGTCCGAGCCTCCGCGGTGCGCACCTGGAGCCTGGCGCGAGCGGCATTCACGCCCTGGCTTCGCCCCAGGCGAATGGCGTCGAGCAGGGTGAGCGGACGAGCCGGCGGGCGCGGTCCGGCTATCTGCGCCCCGGCGACCCCCACGCCTGCCGGCGCCAGCGCACCAAGCGCCAGCACCGCGAGCACCTGTGCGACGCGCATCGGCTGTGGAGGTCCGCGTCAACGAGGGGCCGCCGGGCGATCGAGCACTCCGTTCAGGCACAGGTCGAGCACCCCGGCCAGCGCCTGTTCGTCGGTAAGGGCCTCGGGATCGAGTCCGCCGAACAGGCACTGATGCTGCGCGGTATTGACCAGC
This sequence comes from Gemmatimonadales bacterium, assembly GCA_013816685.1. GTDB lineage: Bacteria > Gemmatimonadota > Gemmatimonadetes > Gemmatimonadales > GWC2-71-9 > JACDDX01. Next base: position 1,565 of record JACDDX010000024.1, on the reverse strand, counting down.
ATGGCCGGGATGCCGCGGGCTGCAAAGGCGGGGGCGCTGCGGCGAAATTCGCCCGAGGCCACGCCGCTATCGAGGACCTCCTGCAGCAGTCGGCGGCTCCGGAGTATGACCTCGTCGTAATAGAACTGGGCGAGCTCAGGGAAGTTGCGGAGCTCCGCGTGGACCAGCCGTGAGATCTTGACCATCGACGGCTGGCGCATGGTCCCATACATACAGGTGACGAGCTGGATCAGCAGGTCGCTTGAGGTGCCTTGGTGCCGGGCAGCCACCTCTTCGCCATCTGCCAGGCCACTCACGACCCGGGCGCGGATCATCTCACGGAAAAGCGCTTCCTTGGAATCGAAATAGAGGTAGAGCGTGCCCTTGCTCACCCCTGCCTCGCGGGCCACCACGTCGAGCCGAGTGCCGGCGAAACCGGACTCGCCGAACACCCGCTGGGCGGCGTCGAGGATCTCGTCGGGACGAGCTTCCGGGCGCCGTTGCCAGCGGGGGCCGGGCACCGAGACCGAGCTGCGTGCAACCATTGTGGTATCATCCTTTACTTACTTACGGGTCAGTAAAGTAGGTGGTTTGCCTCCCACGTCAAACCCGGCGGGCCGGCGCCTTGGTTGTCTTTCGTAACGTGCTGGCGTGGCGAAGATTAGGTGAGGCCAGTCACGGCAGCAGCATCGGTGACCGGAGCACTCTACGAACAGATCGGTGAACTCTTGCCCATCCCCAGTCGGCTTCGTAAGATTGAACAACCCATTGGTCGGAGGCCTTGCCGATGTCGGAAGGATTCCTCAGTTCCGCCGACTATGACGATCAGGCCCATCTGCTCTACAATGAAGGCCGCTACGATGAAGCGCTTGCTCTGCTGAAGCAGGGCATCTCGGTCTACCCCCACGCGGTCGAACTCCTGATCGGTAAAGCCTACGCCCATCTCGCCCGCGAAGAGTTCGCGTGGTCGAGGAACAGCTTCGATGACGCCCTCGCCCTCGACCCGGACCACGAAGAAGGGTTGGCAGGATTGGGCGAGGTGTTGCTCAAGCTGGGCGAGCGGGCCGCGGCCATGGCCGCCTTCGAGCGCACGCTCCAGCTCGGTTATGCTGAGGATCATGACCTGATGCTTCAGATCGGGCGGGCCCTGTTCCGCGAAGGTCAGATCGCGCCGGGTCATCGGTTCTTCGACCTCGCCGCGCAGGCGCAGCCGAGCTCCGCCGACGCCGCGGCGTGCCTCGGCTATGCCTCGCACCGGCTCGGAAATGACGCCGGCTCGCTCTACTGGCTCCGCCGAGCGCTGGAGCTCGACCGGGGCCACAGCGAGGCGCGGATCTACCTGGCAAACCTGCTCTACGACCGGGGCGAATCGGACGCCGCACTGCACCATCTCGAGCGCACCCAGCCCGAGGATCACTACGACGAGCTGGGCATCTGGCGGCACATCGAGCTCAAGAAATCCATCTACCGGCTGCCGGACGAAGACCCGGAGTTGGCGCCGTGGCTGGCCCGGCTGAGCGAAGTGGTCGGCGAGCCCGACGAGATCGACATGCTGCTCGCCGAGGTGGAGGCCCAGCAGCCTGACG
>JACDDX010000315.1 GCA_013816685.1 Gemmatimonadales bacterium | reverse complement strand
GAGCTACGGTCTCCGGAACCCCTGGCGCTTCAGCTTCGACCGCGCCACCGGCGATCTCTGGATCGCCGACGTCGGGCAGAACGAATGGGAGGAGGTGAACGTGGCGCGGGCGGACGACGGGGCCGGGCGCGGCGTGAACTTCGGCTGGAACCGGATGGAGGCCACCCACTGCTTCGAGTCATCCGACTGCGACCGCACCGGGCTGACGCTGCCGCTGTTGGAGTACGGTCACGGGGAGGGGTGCTCGGTGACGGGCGGTTACGTCTATCGCGGTGCCGCGATCCCCGGGCTCCAGGGACGGTATTTCTATGGCGACTACTGCACCGGCTTCGTCCGCAGCGTCACCCTGAACGACGGCGCCGTGACCGATCCGGTCGAGTGGCCGACACTGCGGCCCGGCGGCAACATCACCAGCTTCGGCGAGGACGCCGCGGGCGAGCTCTACATCGTCGAAGCGCAGGGGCGGGTGCTCCGGATCGTCGCCCGCTGATCGGGCCCGCGCTCTCGCCCCGGCTCCCCGGCGCGCTACCTTAGTAGCGATGCCGGCACCGATTCCCGACCTCGACAGCCTGCGGGCCCGGATCCCGCCGGGAGTCCGGTTCGGCACCTCCTCGTGGAACTATCCCGGGTGGCGGGGGCTGGTCTACCATCAGGATTACGGAAGCCGGGGCGCCGCTACCCGCATGCTCCGCGAATACGCCGCCTTCCCGCTGTTCGGCACCGTCGGCATCGACTCGAGCTTCTATGCCCCGCCCAGTGAAAAGATCCTGACCGGATTCGCGGCCTCGCTCCCGGAGAAGTTTCCCTGCGTCAGCAAGGTCTGGCACCAAGTGACGGTGCACACCTGGACCCGAGCCCAGGATCCGGCGCGCGCGGGCAAGGCGAACCCCGACTTTCTGAATGCCGACGTCTTTCTCGAGGCGGTCTGGCAGCCGTACCAGCAATATTTCGCGGGCCACACGGGGCCGTTCGTCTTCGAGTTCCAGACGGTGAGCCGGTCCAGCGGGCTCAGCGCGGAGGCGTTCGCTACCCGCCTCGACGAATTTTTCTCCGCTCTCCCGCGTGAGGGAATGTTCGCGGTCGAGATCCGGAACGACGAGTTCCTGACGCCCGCCTACTTCGCGGTGCTGCGTGAGCACGGCGTTGCCCACGTGTACAGCTCCTGGACGCGGATGCCGCCGATCGGCGAGCAGCTCGACCTGCCCGGCTCACTGAGCGGCACCTTCATCGTCGCGCGCGCGCTGCTCCGGCCGGGACGGAGCTACGACGAAGCGGTGGATGCCTTCGCGCCGTACGATCGTATTCAGGAACCCAATCCCCAGCTCCGTCTGGATCTCGCACGGCTGATCGCCGCCGCGGTCGAGGCCCGAATCCCGGCGTACGTGCTGGTGAACAACCGCGCGGAGGGCAGCGCGCCGAATACCATCGCCGAAGTGATCCGGCTGCTGCCCGGCGCGGCAACTCCGAGCGCGGCAACGCCGAGCGCGGGGGCCGCCTAGGTGCGCGGCCGCGCCTCGCTCCGCCGCTTCGCCCTCGTCTCCATTGCGGCGGCGCTGCTCACGATCAGTCTCAAGAGCGGCGCCTACTGGCTGACCGGCTCGGTCGGCCTCCTCTCCGACGCGCTCGAATCGCTGGTCAACCTCGTCGCCGCCATCGTGGCATTCATCGCCTTGTCGGCCGCCGCCCGCCCCGAGGACGAGGAGCACACCTACGGGCACAGCAAGGCCGAATATTTCTCTAGTGCGCTCGAAGGCGTGCTGATTCTCGTGGCCGCCACGAGCATCGTGGCCACGGCGGTCGGCCGGCTCTTCGTTCCCGAGGCCATTCAGCAGGCCGGGATCGGCCTCGCCGTCTCCGGCACCGCGGCGCTCCTCAACTTCGCCGTCGCACGGTTCCTGATGAAGGCAGGGAACCGGTACCAGTCGATCACGCTCCAGGCCGATGCCCATCACCTGATGAGCGATGTGTACACGTCGATCGGCATCATCGCGGGTGTGGGCGCGGCCGCCGCCACCGGCTGGGAGCGGCTCGATCCGGTCATCGCGATCCTCGTCGCCCTCAACATCGTACGCACCGGCGTCAGCATCCTGCGCCGCTCGCTGCTCGGTCTCCTCGACACGTCGATCCCCGAAGAGCTGCGCCGTGCGGTCACCGAGATCCTCGACCGCCACGCCCCGGCGGGCGTGCGCTTTCACGCGCTCCGCACCCGCCAGGCGGGCGCGTGGCGGTTCATCGACTTCCATGTGCTGGTGCCGGGCAACTGGTCGGTGAAACGGGGGCATGACCTGCTAGAACAACTGGAGGAGGAGATTCGCGTCGCGGTGCCCAACAGCACCATCTTCACCCATCTGGAGCCGATCGAAGATCCGGTGAGCTTCGAGGATACCGGCCTGGAGCGCAACACCGGCCAGCACCCCATCGCCTAGAGGGGCGGCAGCCGCACCTCCAGCTCCCAGCGCTGCTCGTCGCCCGGGGCGAGCGTGCGGGACGAGTTCCACCGGAGCACGGCGTCGTCCAGCCGGTCGGGGGCCC
>JACDDX010000314.1 GCA_013816685.1 Gemmatimonadales bacterium | reverse complement strand
GGTCATCGTCGATCAGCACTCGGCCCACGAGCGGGTGCTCTACGAGACCGTCATGGGGCAGCTCGCTGGGAGCGGCGCGCCCGCTCAGCGGCTCTTGCTCCCGCTGAGCCTCGAGCTCACCGACGAGGAGCTCGAGGCGGTCGAGACCCACGCCGACGCGCTGAGCCGAGTCGGCTTCGAGGTCGAGCCGTTCGGCGGCCGTTCCGTGGTCATTCATACGGCGCCCGCGCCGCACCCGCGGTTCGACGCGGCTGCCTGCTTTCACGAGATGGTGGTCGATCTCGCGCGGGGCCGCTTCGGCGGGTGGTCCAACCGGCTGGAGCGCTTCGCGGCGACGTACGCCTGCCGGGCCGCCGTCAAGGCGGGACAGCAGCTCGATCAACGCGAGATGCGCGAGCTGTTGCTCCGGCTCTTCGCGACCGCGCTGCCGCCGCACGACGTCCACGGTCGCGCGACGATCGTGCAGTTGGCCCGCGAGGAGCTGGAGCGTCGCTTTGGCCGGCGATAGGGTGCTGGTGCTGGTCGGCCCGACCGGCATCGGCAAGACCGCCGTCGCCCTCGCCCTGGCCGCGCGCAGCCCGCTCGACGTCATCTCCGCCGACTCGCGGCAGATCTATCGCCGGCTCAACATTGCCACCGCGAAACCCTCGCGGAAGGAGCTGCTGCGCGTTCCCCATCATGGTGTGGACGTCGTCGAGCCGGGTGAGCGGTACAGCGCCGGCCACTTCGCGCGGGACGCCGCCGGCTGGATCGCGTCGGTTCGAGCGCGGGGCCGCACTCCGATGGTCGTCGGAGGTACCGGGCTCTACGTCCGCGCGCTCGCTGAGGGACTGTTCAGCGAGCCAGTGCTCGATCCGGCAGGGCGCCGTGCGCTCGATGCCTTTACTGCGCGCCTGGAGGCGATCGAGCTGCTCCGCTGGGCCGGGCGACTGGATCCGGGGTTCCGCGGCGGCGGTCGGCAGCGCGCCGCGCGGGCCGTCGAAGTGGCACTGCTCAGCGGGCGACCGCTCTCGCACTGGCAGCGGGAAGCGCGGAGCCAGCGAGCCATCGACCCATGGTACATTGTTCTCACCGCGCCCCGGCCGGTGCTGCACCAGCGGATCGTGCAGCGCACCGGCGAGATGCTTCGCCGGGGATTGCTCGAAGAGGTCGCGGCCGTGCTGGCCGAAGGTCACGCGCCCGGCAGTCCGGGGCTGGACGGCATCGGGGTGCGCGAGGCCGTGGACTGCCTCCACGGCCGCCGGCCTCGCGAGAGCGTGGCTGAGGCGATCGTGGTGAGCACCCGTCAGTATGCCAAGCGGCAGCAGACCTGGTTCCGCCACCAGCTCGAGGGCGACGTGCTGGCGCTCGACGCGACCCGCTCGCCCGAGCGACTCGCCGACGAAATCGGGCATGCCTGGGAGAGGATGATCGGCACGCAACCATGCGCATAGGGATCACCTGCTACCCGACGTACGGCGGCTCTGGTGCGCTTGCCACCGAGCTGGGCCTCGAGCTGGCTCGCCGCGGCCACGAGGTGCACTTCATCACCTACGACTCGCCTTTCCGGCTGCGGGGTTACACCGAGCGGGTGTTCTTCCACCAGGTCGACACCCGGATGGGCCGCTACCCGCTGTTCGATCATTTTCCCTACACCCTCGCGCTCGCATCGAAGCAGCACGAAGTCGCGCTCCAGGAGAACCTGGATGTTCTCCACGTGCACTACGCGATTCCCCACGCGACAACCGCGTTCCTCGCCCGCGAGATGCTCCGCGGCCAGCTACCGCTCAAGGTGATCACCACGCTGCACGGCACCGACATCACACTCGTGGGCCAGGAGGCGAATTTCTACGCCATCACCAGGTTCTCGATCGAACAGAGCGATGCGGTCACCGCTGTCTCCAGCTATCTGCGGGAAGAGACCTACCGCGCGTTCGGCTGCGGCCGATGCGACATCAGCGTCATTCCCAACTTCGTCAACCTCCAGGAATACACGCCTGGGACCAACGGCTGCCGCGGCAAGGTGGCGCCCGCGGGGAACCTGCTCCTGACCCATGTCTCCAACTTCCGCGAAGTGAAGCGGGTGAAGGACGTGATCCGGATCTTCGCCCGCGTGCGCCGTGCGCTCCCGGCGACGCTGGTCATGATCGGTGACGGCCCCGACCGGCCCGAGGCCGAGAGCGAGGCCAGGGAGCTGCAGGTCGCGGACGACGTGCGCTTTCTCGGGAGGCTGGACGCGGTCGCGCCCCTGCTCCAGGCCAGCGACCTGTTCCTGCTGCCCTCGCAGACCGAGTCGTTCGGCCTCGCGGCGCTGGAAGCGATGGCGTGTGGCGCCCCGGTTGTCGCCACCCGGACCGGCGGGCTGCCCGAAGTCGTGGAGGACGGCGTCAGCGGAATCCTGGAGCCGCCCGGATCGGTCGAGGCGATGGGGCGGCGCGCGGTCGAGCTGCTGCGCGACCCGGCCCGACACGCGCAGATGCGCGAGGCCGCCATCGCCACCTCGCAGGAGTTCTCCGCATCCCGCATCGTGCCCCTCTACGAGGCGCTCTACAACAA
>JACDDX010000313.1 GCA_013816685.1 Gemmatimonadales bacterium | reverse complement strand
TGGCCCTGCGGCAGGAGACCGAGATGGCTGATCTTCGCGGCCATGAAAAGTGTGGCACTGCCGTTGGGACACGCGGCGACGCAGGCACCGCACCCGATGCACTGCGCGGCGTCCATCGCCGTATCGACGTCGCCCTTGGCGATGAGGATGCTGTTCGCGTCTTTGGCGGTGCCCGTCGGGACGGAGATGTAGCCACCGGAGGCGATGAGCCGGTCGAGCGCGCTCCGGTCCACGATCAGGTCGCGAAGCACCGGCAGCGCCTTTGCCCGCCACGGCTCAACGCTGATCTTCTGGCCGTCTCGGAAGCTCCGCATGTGGAGCTGGCAGGTGGCCGTACCTTTGTTGGGGCCGTGTGCGATGCCGTTGATCATCAGACTGCACGAGCCGCAGATCCCTTCGCGGCAGTCGTGGTCGAACGCGATCGGCGACTCACCGCGCTCGGCCAGCCCCTCGTTGACGACGTCTAGCATCTCGAGAAAAGACATGTCGGGGCTGATGTCCCTCGCCTCGTAGGCGACCATCCGGCCGGCTGCGCCGGGCGCCGGCTGCCGCCATACCTGCAGGGTGAGGTTCATTTGTAGCTCCGCTGCGCCAGATGGACGTACTCGAACGCCAGCGGCTCCTTGTGCAGCCTGGGCTCGGCATTGTCGCCGGTGTACTCCCAGGCCGCGGCGTAGGCGAAGTGCTCGTCGTCCCGGAGCGCTTCACCGTCCTCGGTCTGATGCTCCTCGCGGAAATGGCCGCCGCAGGATTCCTCCCGCTGCAGCGCATCGCGGCACATCAGCTCCCCGAGCTCGATGAAGTCGGCCACGCGTCCGGCCTTCTCCAGCGCCTGATTGAGCTCGGCATCGCTGCCGGGCACGTTGAGGTTGCGCCAGAACTCCTCCCGCAGCGCCGGTATCCGTTCCAGCGCCTCGCGCAGTCCGACGGCGTTGCGAGCCATCCCGCACTTGTCCCACATGATCCTGCCCAGCTCGCGGTGAAACGAGTCCACCGTGCGCCGGCCCTTGATGGCGAGGAAGCGTTGGGTGCGGGCCGTCACCTCGTCCACCGTGCGGCGACAGTCGGGATGATTCACGTCGATCGGAGCCAGCTTCGTGGATGCGAGGTAGTTGCTGACCGTGCCCGGCAGCACGAAGTAACCGTCGGCGAGCCCCTGCATCAGCGCGCTCGCGCCCAGGCGATTGGCGCCATGATCGGAGAAGTTCGCCTCGCCGATTACGTGGAGACCCGGGATCGTGCTCATCAGATTGTAGTCCACCCAGAGCCCGCCCATCGTATAGTGGACCGCCGGGAAGATCCGCATGGGGATGGTATACGGGTTCTCGTCGGTGATCCGCTCGTACATCTCGAACAGGTTGCCGTAGCGCTCCCGGATCGTGGGCGCGCCGAGGCGCGCGATCGCGTCGGCGAAGTCGAGGTAGACCCCCAGCCCGCCGGGGCCGACGCCGCGGCCTTCGTCGCAGACCGCCTTGGCCGCGCGAGACGCGATGTCGCGCGGCGCGAGGTTGCCGAAGCTCGGGTAGCGCCGCTCCAGGAAGTAGTCCCGGTCGGGCTCGGGGATGTCGCGAGGGGTACGATTGTCGCCACCCTTCTTCGGCACCCAGACGCGGCCGTCGTTCCGGAGCGACTCGCTCATCAGCGTCAGCTTCGACTGATATTCGCCCGCGACCGGGATGCAGGTCGGATGGATCTGGGTGTAACACGGATTCCCGAACGCCGCGCCCCGCTTGTACGCCCGCCAGATCGCGGTGGTGTTGCAGCCCTTGGCGTTGGTCGAGAGATAGAACACGTTGCCATAGCCGCCGGTGCCGAGCACGACGGCGTCGGCCACGTGTGCCTCGATCTTGCCGGTAGTGAGGTCGCGGGTGACGATGCCGCGCGCCGCGCCGTCCACCATGATGACGTCGAGCATCTCGGAGCGGGCGTACATCGTGACGCCGCCGCGGGCGATCTCCTTCTCCAGCGCCTGATACGCACCCAGCAGTAACTGCTGTCCGGTCTGGCCCCGCGCGTAGAAGGTGCGCGACACCTGCGCGCCGCCGAACGAGCGGTTGGCCAGGAGGCCGCCGTACTCCCGCGCGAACGGCACGCCCTGCGCCACGCACTGATCGATGATGTTGACGCTGATCTGCGCCAGGCGGTAGACGTTGGCCTCGCGGGCGCGGAAGTCGCCGCCCTTCACGGTGTCGTAGAAGAGCCGGTAGACGCTGTCACCGTCGTTGCGGTAGTTCTTGGCCGCGTTGATCCCCCCCTGTGCGGCGATGCTGTGCGCGCGCCGGGGCGAGTCCTGGAAGCAGAAGCACTTCACGTTGTAGCCGAGCTCGCTCAGCGTTGCGGCGGCCGAGGCCCCGGCCAGTCCACTGCCGACCACCACGATGGTGAATTTCCGCTTGTTGGCCGGATTCACCAGCTTCATCTCGAAGCGGTGCTTGTCCCACTTCAGCTCGATGGGACCGCCCGGAACCTTCGAGTCGAGCTCGATCATCGCACCACCCCGGCGTAGACGGCGATCGGAATGACGGTGAACCCCAGCC
>JACDDX010000023.1:7526-11685 GCA_013816685.1 Gemmatimonadales bacterium | reverse complement strand
CCGGTACTGATCCTTGATGTAGGTCATGAGCATCTCGCTGGACGCCAGCGCCGACAGATCGTCAGCATCCGGCAGCACCAGCCCGTCGAACAGCACGGCGGGCGCGGCATCCAGCGTGATCTCCACGCCCAGCGTTCCGCTCGTGGACTCTACCGTGCCGAGCTTCTTGCCGACCAGGCGCGGGGTGGCGCCGGCCTCGGCGAGTGCCTGATAGACGGCTGCCACGGAGTCGCCGTCGATGCCGTCGGCGACGACGACGGCGACGCGCCGGGTGCGGACGCTGCCATCGCCCGGGCGGGCCATGAGCGACAGCGCGGGCGAGACTTCCACCTCCGGTGTGGGCGGATGCTCGAGCACCCGCGGCATCGGCGCGGGCACTGCCATGCCCAGCCCGTCGGCAATCCCCGCGACGAGCTCGTCGTCGACGTTCGCCAGCATCGAGAGGATGCGCTCGCGGATCGCGTTGGTCTGCACCCGGGTCAGCTCGAACCGGAACGCGGCGATGATGTGCGCCTGCTCCACTGGCGACTGGCTCCGGTAGAAGAGTCTCGCCTGGGTGAAGTGATCGGCGAACTTCTCCGGCTTGCCCCGCACCACATCTTCCTTCAACGGCTCGGGGAACGAGACGAATCCCATCGACCCGGCCTGGAACGGGCAGCCGCCGCCGAGCGAGTTGGGTTCGTAAGACACCCGGCCGCGCGGAATGGCCTGCCGGTGGATCCCGTCCCGCTGGTTGTTGTGCACCTGCGCGACGGAAGCGTTGATGGGAATTTCATGGAAGTTCGGACCGCCCAGCCGTGAGAGCTGGGTGTCGTGGTAGGAGAAGTTCCGGCCCTGCAGCAGCGGGTCGTTGCTGAAATCGATCCCCGGCACCACATGCTGGGTGCAGAACGCCACCTGCTCGGTCTCGGCGAAGAAGTTGTCGGGATTGCGGTGGAGCACCATACGCCCGACCGGGCGGAGCGGCACCAGCTCCTCGGGAATGATCTTGGTAGCATCGAGCACGTCGAAGCTGAACTCCTCGGCCTGCTCCTCGGTGAAGATCTGGAGCTGGAGCTCCCACTCCGGGTACGCCCCGGCCTCGATCGCCTCCCACAGGTCGCGGCGATGAAAATCCGAGTCGGCGCCACTCAGCTTGACCGCCTCGTCCCATACCAGCGAATGCGTGCCGGCCGTCGGCTGCCAGTGGAACTTCACGAAGACCGAGTCGCGCCCCGCGTTGACCAGCCGGAAGGTGTGAACCCCGAAGCCCTGCATCATCCGGTAGCTGCGCGGAATCGCGCGGTCGGACATGACCCACATCAGCATGTGGGTGATCTCGGGCATCAGCGAGGCGAAGTCCCAGAAGGTGTCGTGCGCGCTGGCGGCCTGCGGCATGGCGTGGTGCGGCTCGGGCTTCACCGCGTGGACCAGATCGGGAAACTTCATCGCGTCCTGGATGAAGAAGACCGGGATGTTGTTGCCGACCAGGTCCCAGTTGCCCTCGTCGGTGTAGAACTTGACCGCGAAGCCGCGCACGTCGCGGGCGAGGTCCGTCGAGCCGCGCTCACCGACCACGGTCGAGAAGCGGACGAACACCGGCGTGATCTTCCCCTTCTCCGCGAACGGCGCCGCCTTGGTGAATTCGGTCAGCGGCTCGTAGCACTCGAAGTAGCCGTGGGCCCCGGAGCCGCGGGCGTGTACGATGCGCTCGGGAATGCGCTCGTGGTCGAAGTGGGTGATCTTCTCGCGCAGGATGAAATCCTGCAGCAGCGTCGGGCCGCGCAGCCCGGCCTTGAGCGAGTTCTGGTTGTCCGCGATAGCGACGCCCTGATTGGTCGTCAGCATGCGTCCACCCGAGTCCACCCGCACCCGATCCAGCGGCGCGTTCCCCGGATTGACGCCCTGCGGCGGCGTGCCGCTGCCGGCCTTCTCGGACGCGTCGGTCTCGCTGATGGTGCTGCCGGTCACGCTCGGATGCGGCGGTTCCGCCGTGACGCCTTCCGGTGGCGCCGTGGCGCCGTCATGCCCGTGCTCGGCGGCCTTGTTCACGTTGTACCGCATGGCCGCCGACAGATCCTCTGTGCCGGCGACCTTGTCGGCCAACATCGTCTCCCGGGCGGCGTTGCGGCCGGGCACGCTATCCTTCTTGCCCTTGGCGCTCGAGACAGGGGGGGCCTTGCCGTCAATCACGGACGGCGAGGAGGGTCCGCCCATCGTGTTCTTGGCCTGTGCGGTGTCGCTGGCGCTCTGGCTGCTTTTGGTGCTCTTGCTCGACGAGGCGGGTGCGCCTGGAGTCGGTTTCTTGCGGGAAGGCATGCGATCCCTTTCGGGGTGGATAGAGTACCTTAGTGAGGCGGAAGCTGGCGAAGTGTAGTCCCTGCCCTGGGTCCATGCACCTCCACGGCGCTGGGGATAACCTGATGCCGCGGTGGAATCCATCGTTGAACTCGGCGGACCGCCGCATGCCACAGATGACGAGACCCACCCCATCTGATGCATTGTCACTGCTGCAGGCAATCCCATATTAGAACCCTACCCTTTTCAACCCGCTTTCCTCTGCCGATCAGGGGTTCCATGAACGGTCATCGGTCTACCTCCCCCGGCTTCTCCCGGTTGTGCCTCACCGCGCTGTGCTTCGCCGCCCTCGCCTGTGGCGGGGACGATTCGGGCGGACCGACGACAGGTACCGACGGACCCTCCGACCAGGGGCCACAGTTCCCGCGTCAGGACGGAGACGCCTCATTGGGGCGGGACGTGTTCCGCTTCGAGACCTTCAACAACGAGCGATTCTTTACCGATGCCCTGCGGCTGCCCGCCGGGATCACGGCGGCCGGCATCACCCCCCTGCAGCTCCTGAAGCTCGGCGTCAACGTCGACCTTGACGCCATCCCCGCCGCGACCCTGCAGACGCTGCGGACGCAGTTGCAGGCCGACCCCAGCGGCGAGACGTCGGCGCTGCTCAACGATCCCGCCGCGACCGCGACACTCTTCAACGCCAACGCGGTCATCGGACTGCCGGTGAAAGACACTGACGGCGACGGCGCGTTGAACGTGGCCGGTGGGGACAAGGCAGGAACCAGTTGCGCCCTCTGTCACACTCGGGCCAATGACGGGGCCATTCTCCGAGTTCCGAACGGGGGCTCGATCGGCCGCCGGGAGGACGGACGCGCCACGCACAACCTCAATTTCGGCGGATTGATGGCCTTGGGCACCAACTCCCGGGCGCTCTATCCCATCCTCCAGCTCGCGCTCGCCGCGAACGGTGGCGCCACCATCGGACGGGCGCCGACCGGCCTGACCGAGACCTCCTCGGAGGCCGATGTCGACGCCTATCTGTCGAACCCCCAGTTTTACCCGGTCGGCATGTTCGACGATACCTTCGACGGCAACGGCGACCCGATGCACAACTCGGCGCTGTTCCGACAGGATCTGGCGGCGCCGTACGGGACCGACGGTACCATCGCCCGCCTGGACAACTTCGGCAATCTGGTCTACACCGGCCTGTTCGATCCCACCAACCTCACCACGCCTGGCGGACGGGCCTTCCTCCACAAGCTTGGCGGCGCGGCGGGGGACGAGATCGCTGACGATTATGTGCAGGTGCTCGCCGCGACGGGTGTCACCGGATATCCCTTCGTCGACGCGGCCCCGTCCGCGGCCGCGGGCACCGAAGACGCGCCGCTCGGTAACAGAGTGGACGATGCCAAGCTGCTCGGGATGAATGCGTACCTGGTGAGTCTGCAGGCTCCGGCCGGCATGGGTGGCAACACGGATGGACGACAGTTGTTCCGCACCGTGGGCTGCACTGCCTGCCACAACGTCGATCAGGGCAAGCGCGTTCCGTCGTTCACGGTGCCGATGAAGACGATCTTCCCCGGCGACACCCCCGACACCCTAGCGCCGCGCGATCCGCCGCTGAACCCGGTCGTAAACACGGTCGCCTCCATCTTCGACGACAAGATGGCGGTGGTGAACGCCAGCATTCGCGGTGACATCCGGGGCACGGTCATGCCGCTGCTGCTGGACCTGTCCGAGAAGCCGAACTTCCTGCATGACAATTCAGTGCCCACGATGGATAACCTGCTCGATCCGTCCCGCGGTGCGACGGCGCCGCATCCGTTCTACCTCAGCGATCCCGCTCAACGGGCCGCGATGGTGGCGTTCCTGATGGGGCTCG
>JACDDX010000023.1:0-7516 GCA_013816685.1 Gemmatimonadales bacterium | reverse complement strand
GCCGCCCTAGAGTTGTGGATCCAGGCCGCGATTAAGCACTCCCGCCGTCTCCGGATCGATGCCGTGCGTGATTGCGGCGCCCAGCTTACTCACCAGAAAATCCTCGAAGGAAAGCCATTCGCCTTCTACCTGGATCTTCCGGCTCCAGGCGGAGACCGTGATGAGCTGCCGAACGTCGGTTCCCTGTTCGGCTCCCCGATAAACCTGCGAAAGCGATGCAATGGCTTTCCTCGCGGAAAGCCGCAACTCCATCTGGTCCATGACGAGGCCGGCGAACTGCTGCAGCGCCCATCGGCCGTTGTCATCCAGCTCTCTCGGCTTGAAATCGATGATGTTCATCGTGCCGAGCCGGTACCCATCGTGCGTGAGCAGCGGCGCCGCTGCATAAAACCGGAGTCCGAGTTCGCCCGCGACCAGCGGGTTCGCCAGCGCGCGAGGATCCTCCAGTGCGTTTGTAACCACATACGCCTCATCACTGAGGATGGCCGACGCACAGAGTCCTGGTGAGCGGGGAATCTGCTGGGCTTCCAACCCGTATCTGGACTTGAACCAGATCCGGTCTTCGTCCACGAGAGTCACCAGGGCGACGGGCACATGGAAGTGCCGCGCGGCGAGCGCGGTTACCCGGTCGAATGCACCGTCGGGCGGCGTGTCCAGTATCTCGTAGCCGCGTAACGCTTCCAGGCGCTCCGCTTCACGAGGGACCCCAACTGACGACACAATGACCTCTGCAGGGCAGACGTTCGTGGACGCGGAAAAGGGGAGCAGCTTCTCTTTGGGGACCGGCTAAATCTACCGGGTGACGCGCCGGGCGCGTAAGGTGGGCGGCTCCTCGCCATAGCCCTTCCTGGGCGGGTGGCGCGCCTGCACCAGTTGACGGATGAGTCAGCGGGGTAGACGTTCCGGCGGACTCCGAAATCAACTTGCATGGAGACAGACATGGAGCTCGAGCGCACGGTGGGACTGAGGCCGGACGGCGCCGTCTGGCTGCCGGAGCGGCGCGCGGCGGTGAGCTCGATTCTGCTCAAGCTCGCCGCGATGGGCGTGCGCATCCCGCCCGAGTCCGGCGACGAGCACGTGCTGCAACTGACGGGCGATCTGTTCGCGCGCTACCGGGAGCAGACCCGGCTGCTCTCCGAGCACCTCTGCCCCGCGGACCGCCGGATCCAGCATTACATCGATGGGCTGGTCTCGGCCGCGGAATTTGCCGAGCCGGTGCGGCTGCCGGGCGAGACGCTGATCCTCGACCGCTACGGGCTCGCGCGGGAGCTGTCGCTGCCGATCGACGCCGGCGCCTGGCAGAACGAGCTGGTCTCCAGCTATCGCCTCGACAACGGCGTACTGCACAACCCCGCCAACGATCGCCGCACGACCGAGGGGGTCTTCCACGTGGCGGAAGGCGGGCTCCCGATTCCCGCCGACAAGTTGCGGGTGCCGCTCGCGACATATCTCCGGCTTCTGCAGGAGGCGCTGCGTCCGACCGCCGAGCTCACCCGGCTGCCGTTCACGGCGAGCTGGCGCGAGCCGGTCGAGACCATGGTCTCGCTCCTCCTGCGGCCGGTGGTCTGTCCGGCAGTACCCGGAGTATCGGCGGAGAAGCGGACCGAGGTCCGGTTCTTCGTCCCCGGCGGACTGGTGTCGAACCTGGACTTCGTCGAGAGCATCTTCGGCAACGCGGGCGATCCGTACCTGCCGGCCAACGACGCGGCGCTCGACGTGGACCGCTGGACCGGCCACAGCGGCTGCGTGATCCTCGCGCCGCATCTGACCCGGCTGCGCAAGATGGAGGTGGGCCTGCCGCATGCGAGCGATGCGACGGCGGCCCAGCTCGACACGGGCATGTGCTGGACCGACGAGACCGAGCTCTACAACAACGGCAGTCCCTTCAAGATCACGTCGCGCGGCATGGACGGCGTGATGGTGACGATCCTGGCCGACAACTATTTCGGCTACTGCAAGAAGGAAGTGAAGACGCAGATCGGTTACAGCGCCAACCTGTTCGGACTCGCCGAGGAGGAGCATGCCGGCGGGGCGCTCGCCTTTGCCACCTTCAGTCTGGGCGACCGGTTCGCGCCCGACCTGGTGAGGATCGTGAACGCGGGCCACCGGTTCGCGGAGGTGCTCTCGCTGCTGGGCGAGCGCGCGGTGGTGCACCCGTCGGGCTACGCGACCGATGCAATTCATCCAGAGCTCCACTACATGCCCGAGGACATGGAGATCGACGTCCGCCGGCAGGACATCCGGTGGATGCGTGACGGGCGCGAGCAGCACCTCAAGCTCCTGCCGGGCCGCGTCTATTTCCACCCGAGCGGCTACAAGGTGCGGATGGCGAAGCACCGCGTCGCGCCGAGCTGGCGGTTGATAGGGACGGTGCCGGAGGGCGCCTTCTGCCACAAGCCGTGCACCGTGTCGGGCGGCGGCAAGTCGGAGATCAGCAAGAGTCTGGTGGACGCGGTGCTGCCGGGTTCGTTCTACGTGCGGAGCTTCGAGGAGGACATGGAGCTCGTCCAGGAAATCGTCGAACGCGATTATGCCGACGCCCGGCTGCCCGAGCTGCGTGGCGGCGGCGAGGGATCGGCCGCCTCCCGGCCCATCCTCTCGCCCGAGCGCTCGCTCGGCTCGGTGATCAAGCTGCTCACGCCCAACCCGGCCGAGTTCACGGCGGAATACAACGAGTGGCTGGACGGCATTCCGAACTACGTGCGGGCGCTGGTGTTCGTGATCAAGCGCTTCTACCAGGCCGAATGGGCCGATGACTGGAGGAGCCACTTCGGCGTGGACATCATCAATGGTGCGCCCGGACACGAGCTCAAGTTCGAGGGACGGCGGCTCGTCGCCAACTATCTCCGGGTGGGCCGGCAGGAGGATGGCGCGTGGCGCACCTACAAGCTGCGGCAGGATTTCGTCGCGGCCGACAAGGTGCAGATGGAGGACGACATCACCGCGTCGGTCGTGGTGCCGGCTCGGCGGCTCGTCGGGCTGCCGGCCGAGTACGACGGGCATCAGAGTCTCAAGCTGACGGAAAACTGCGAGTTCCGGCTGTTTCAGCGTCCCGACGACGCGATCCATCCCGGCTTCGACCGGCAGACCGAGGACGACATGGCGGGGCCCGGGCTCTTCTGCTCGAACTTTCAGCCGCTCGTGCCGGCCGATGCGCAGGGGATCGTGGACGACGTGGCGCTGCACGACGCGTTCACGCCGCCGATGCGCGCGCACGTCTCCAGCAATGCCGGGCAGGACGACGGCACGCACTCGATCTGCTCGGCGCGGCCCCGGCTCGTGGGCGGGAAGCCGACCAAGAATCCCCGCTACCTGCAGGTGCGGCCGGACATGGCGCGTCCGCGCGACCGCTACGTGGCGGACATGGGCGCGCGGCTGTATCGCCGGCTGCCGTTGGACGAGCCGGTGCTGTTTCCGGTGATCAGCGTGCTCTCCGGCCGCCGCAACAACCCGCCGGGCGACGGCATCCGTCCGCTCTGTGTCTACGGGCCGATCCATTACCAGGAGCTGCCCGAGCTGTTCATGGACTACATCTGCTCGCTGACGGGCGCGTCGCCCAGCACGACGGGCGCGGGGTCGGAGGGTGCGCTCACCAAGGGCCCGTTCAACGCACTCGCCGCGACGGCCGACCTCAACAACGCCCTGGTCGCCATGCTGCTGACCGGCTATGCCGGCTTCAGCTCGGCGGCTGGCTACATCGGCCCCCACTTCCGGGTGGACCACGACGTCAGCCTGCTCATTCCGGAGCTCTGGTGCCGGCTCTTTCCCTCCGAGCGCGACCCCGCACGCCTCATCGAGGCCGGCCATCTGGAGCCGCTCCGCGACTACGAATTTGGTGGAAAGCCGGTGCTCGCCAGCCGGCTCGGCTATCGGATCACGGCGAAATTCGTCCACACCTTTTTCGGACGGATGTTCGATAACCCGACTGCGGTGTTCACCGAGGAGATTCTGCGGCCCGAGACGCAGGATGCCGCGGTGTTCGCGGACGGCGTGAACAACATCGTGGAGGCTCAGCAGCGGGTCGCGGAAGCCTACTTCGCGGACGGCACCATCGAGGACGCGTGCCCGCCACTCCGGGCGCTGCTGCATATCATGGCGTACGGGCAGTTCGAGGGGAAAGGCACCGACCATCCGGAGGTCCGGGCACTCTTCACCCGCGACGCGCTGCTGGCGAGCGACTGGTACCGGGAGCGGCTCGCCATTCAGCAGCAGCGCGACACCGCACTCTGGGAGCGGCACACCCGGAGCCTCGCGGAGTTCCTGGCCCGTGCCGGCCACCGGGACGAGGCCGACCGACTCGGCATCGCGGCGCGGCTGGAGCACGCGCGCGCCGAGCTCGGGCGGGTGAGTGCACCGGAGTATCTGACGGAGCTGGTGGGCACCATCGGAGCGGATGCGATACATCGCCGCAGGCCGGCGCCCTCCGAACCCCAGGCAGACAAGAGTGCCCGGCGATCTCGGGCGGTGGCAATCGGTACATGACCGCTACGACGTAGGGTGTAATGATTTCGGGGGTCGTGCGTCAGCAGGAGTGAAGGTCACGATGACACTGCCTGCCAACCGCAAACCAGAGGGAAACGACAATGCCCGAGTCGACCTGCAGCACCCGGAGCGCCGCCTGTACCTGCACCACGAGCTCTGCCTGTAGCTGTACCCCGAGCTGCACCTGCGCCAGCGCCGCCTGCTCCTGCGGCTGCGCGTAGAGAGCAGGCTTCACCAAGCCGCCGGGAAATGACACCAGAGACTGACGCAGCCGGCCCGGCGGCTGCCGAACGGGATCCGCACATTCCGGAGGTGCTCCGGGCGCTGCTCGACAACCATGCCCGGTTTCTCGCCTTTCTCGAGCGGCGGGTCGAGTCTCGCGACGTCGCGGAGGACATCCTCCAGGACGCGTTCGTCCGCAGCCTCGGTCGGGAGCAGTTGCCGAGCGCGGAGTCGGCCACGGCCTGGTTCTACCGCGTGCTTCGGAACGCCATCGTCGATCATCACAGGCGCCAGACCGCGCGGAGTCGCACGCTCGATCGGTACACCGCCGAGACGGAGAGTGCCGTACCGACGGATCCGGACCTGGAGGCGATCGCGTGCGAGTGCGTGACGGCGCTGGTCGATACATTGAAACCGGAGTACGGGGCCGCGCTCCGGCGGGTGGATCTCGATGGCCTCAGCGTCAAAGCCTATGCGGGCGAGGCGAGTATCACGCCTGGCAACGCCGCCGTCCGCCTGCACCGCGCGAGAGAGGCGCTGCGTCGCCAGCTTGCGCGGAGCTGCGGCACCTGTCTCGAGCATGGATGCCTGGATTGCCGGTGCGAAGTGAGTCGGGACCCTGAGTAGCTAGACTCCGCGCTCTCTCTTTCCTCTGATCCGCTGCTCCAGAATCCGGCGGAAAGAGTGTACGAGGGCTCAAGCCGTGTTCGAGCCCGTCGCGTACTGCACCAGGTGACACAGCAGGTTCACCAGCCGCATCTCCTCCACCGATCGGCACCGGACATCGATCAGCGCCGGTAATCCGCCACGATCGCCAGCGCCTCGGCCCGGCTCACCGCGACGTTGAGGCGGTTGGGACTGAGCAGGAATTCCGTGCCCCGCGGCGCCTTGTCCAGAGTCGATGCACAGAGCGAGACGATGACGACCGGCGCTTCCTGCCCCTGAAACTTGTCCACCGACCCGATCCGCGCACCCGGCGGCAGCTTCGCCCTGAGGCAGCGGACCTGCAGATTGAACGTGCGACGACGAGAATAGCTCGTCCACGATGGCGGCGATGGTGTTGCCAGACGATG
This sequence comes from Gemmatimonadales bacterium, assembly GCA_013816685.1. Taxonomy (GTDB): domain Bacteria; phylum Gemmatimonadota; class Gemmatimonadetes; order Gemmatimonadales; family GWC2-71-9; genus JACDDX01. Next base: position 1,739 of record JACDDX010000023.1, on the reverse strand, counting down.
CCAGTCTCCACCGGCACCAGCGTCGAGTCGCCGCGAGGAAACACCCGGTGCCGCTCGGTTGACGGCGCGCTCTCGAGCCGTGCCTCATACACCGCCTCCGAGACGAATGCGCAGACGCTCCCGTGCATGCGGTAGGACCGGTCGAGCAGGATGCCGCGTTCGGGCGGGACGGTGGCGTGACCCTGGAGAGAGTATTCGAGACAGGAGAGGCCGGTGTCGCCCGGGTGGCCGCCCTGGGTCGGCTGGGCGAGCTGCATCTGATCGCCGACGAGGACCAGGTTGCGGGTGGCGAGGCCAACCGCAACCGCGTTGGCGAGGGAGACCTGTCCCGCCTCGGCGCCGAGCGGCCGGCTGCCGTCATACCAGGGTGCAGTGACAGCGGATGGACACCCAGCCGCAGATTCGTTCGAGTCACGTGAGGGCAGTTACCGCTGCTCAGGCAGGCGCGTCCCTCCTTACAAGGTCGCCATTCGGAATGCCTCCTCGACCGCTCGGCGGAACGTCGGCGGGTCGATCGCCGGAAAGCGATAGAGGTCAGGTTCGATCCGCCCGAAGTACTCCAGGGCGCGACTCCGGTCGACCAGCCCGCGCGCGAGCAACTCGCGCACATCCGCGATGTCCTGCCGGTGGCCCCGTTCCACCTTCGCCAGCGCCTGCCCGTAAAGATCGAAATGGAAGAACGCGACTTTGCCGACCTGGGCGACGAATGTCCCCCGATCGTTCCACCCTGGTGGGACCGGGATGAAGTCGGCAGGAGAGGCGAGCTCCACGTTGATGTGTAGCTCCTCCTTGAGCGCCGGTATCGCGCGGAGGAGGCCATCGTCCTCGGGACACATCACGAAATCCACGTCGATCGTCGTCCCCCGCCACCCCATGAGCACCGCCGTCGCCCCGCCCACTAAATGGACGCGCACGTCTGCCCTCGCCGCGCGCCCGAACGCCTCCATCAACCGCTGGATACGCTCGCGGTCGGCTAGCGAGCGCACTCGGCGGCGCGCTCGAAGCTGACCAGACGACGAACCCACGCATTGTAGCGCGAATGGGCCGCGTCGGGCTCGCCGTCCGCCAGCAGGGCATAGAGCCGCTGTTCGGGCTGGGGAAACCCCTGAGGGACGATATGGCCCAGGCGCCGCAGACGTGGCGCGCCGATGGAGACGAGCAGGGAGGCGATGGTCTCGCGGCCCAGCATGAGGTCGTCGAGGCCGGCCACGATCAGGTCGCCACCGGGAAAATCAGTGAGTTCCATGGTTCAATGGTACAGGCTCCCCGAGCCGACGACCAGTCAGCCGTGCCGGCCCCACTGCCTGGCACCCCCACGACGGGAAGACTCTGGCCAAGACAGGGTGCCCGCTGTAGCGTAGAAGCGGTCGCTCCGGACACAACGTCCTCGATTCCAAGCTCGCCAGCGCGCTCCGCGCGCAAGAGGAGCCGTCCATGCGGTTGCAGGATCTGTTGACCGTGGCCGTTCCGGGCTCGTCCGGGCGAAAGCCGCGCGACGACGAGCTCGACCTGTTCGGTCTCACCCACCCCGGCCGGGTCCGCACCGAAAACCAGGATCACTTCCTGCTCTGCACGGTGCATCCACAGGTCGTCATCCACGGCACCAGCCTGCCCGCGCCCGACCTGCTACCCCTGCGTGGCGAGCGGCTGGCGACCCTGCTGCTCGTGGCCGATGGCGTCGGGAGCGGGTCTGGGGGCGGCGAGGCGAGTCAGCTCGCCACCGAAGCGGTCACCCGGTA
>JACDDX010000312.1 GCA_013816685.1 Gemmatimonadales bacterium | reverse complement strand
CCTACCACGGCCACCACCAGCACTCCCGACCCGTCCAGCCGGTCGGCGCAGGCCCGTACCCAGGTCCCGTTCACACAGACGGCCTTCACCTCGTAGTCCATCGCCTCGTCGCAGAGCCGCCGGATGAAATCGCTCGTCGCGTCCGGCGTGAGCAGGGTGTGATCCACGAATTTGGCGATGCCCGGCATAGACGGACTGCCGAGCCAGGGCGGCACGACCGCGTCAGCGCGATCAGACGTAGCGCGCCAGCGCCCGGTGGCGCGCGACCAGCGCGGAGTTCTTGAAGATCGAGATCAGCACGGCGCCGGCCACGAAGCCGCCGGCATGCGCCCAGAAGGCCACGCCGCCACGCTCCTCGTTGAGGCCGGGGAGCCCGCTGATGATCTGGAGGAGGAACCAGTAGCCGAGCATCAGGAAGGCCGGCACCACGATGCGGGTGACGAAGAAGCCGAGGAAGATGAGCATGTGCACCCTCACCCGGGGATACAGCACGATGTACGCGCCCATGACACCCGAGATCGCTCCGGAGGCCCCAACCATCGGCACGACGCTGTCCGGATTCACGAAGGTCTGCGCCGCGGCAGCCGCGAGGCCCGACAGCAGGTAGAAGACGACGTACCGTACCCGCCCCATCGAGTCTTCCACGTTGTTCCCGAAGACATAGAGGAACCACATGTTGCCGATCAGATGGAGCCAGCCGCCGTGGAGAAACATCGAGGTGAGCGGGGTGAACCAGTGTCCCCCGCGCTCCAGCACGCACGCCGCGGTGCGACTCAGCGGCAGCTCGGTGCCGGGCGGCACGGTCCCCAGCAGCTCGCCGGGAATGAGTCCCAGCTCGCACACGGAGCGGGAAATGGCGGGCTCGGTACCCATCCCCTGGACCAGCAGCCACACCGCGAGATTCACCGCGATCAGCAGATAGGTGACGACCGGCGGCGCGAGTGTGGGATTGTCGTCGCGGTAGGGGAACATGCTTCGAATATAGGCGGCGTGAGGAGGGTGAACTTCGGACCGGAGCTCGACCGGCGGCGGTCCCTCCCGTGAGGAGCCGCCGGCGGCCGACCTCGACCCGCGTCAGAGCGTGCGGCGCCCCTGGATCAACTGCATCACCGCGAGGATGACCGCGACCACCAGCAGTACGTGAATGAAGCCGCCCAGCGTGTACGACGTCACCACTCCCAAGAGCCACAGCACCAGCAGCACAACGAAGATCGTCCACAACATGACCGCCCCCTTTGGATGCGACCCCGGATGAGTCCCGCCGCCGAGCACTCGACCCTCGAGGCTGGATTGTAGGGTCGGTTCCGAATTGCCGTCGTGATCGGTGTCACGAGCGCCGACCGGTCTCCACTTCGCTGCCTATCTGGCAGCTTTGGCGGGTATGGCGCTTGCGATTGTGCCCGGGCGATCTCCGACGGCCAATCCTGATTCGCAGGACCAGCCGCCTTTCAGATGCATTTACATGGAGTCCATCAGCATGGCGTCCAAGATTATCGGTATCGACCTCGGCACCACCAATTCGGTTGTCGCGGTCATGGAGGGCGGCGATCCCGTCGTCATCCCCAACGCCGAGGGCGGGCGCACGACCCCGTCCGTCGTGGCGTTCACGAAAGACAACGAGCGGCTCGTGGGTCAGGTGGCCAAGCGCCAGGCGGTCACCAACCCCAGGAACACCATCTTCTCGATCAAGCGCTTCATGGGGCGCCGGCTCAACGAGATCAGTGAGGAGTCCGGCCGCGTCCCCTACAAGGTGGAGAGCGGATCGAACGGCCTCGCGACCGTGGAAATTCAGAACAAGAAGTACACGCCCCCGGAAATCTCGGCCATGATCCTTCAGAAGATGAAACAGACGGCCGAAGACTATCTGGGTCAGACGGTGGACCGCGCGGTGATTACCGTGCCCGCCTACTTCAACGACGCGCAGCGGCAGGCGACCAAGGACGCCGGCAAGATCGCCGGGCTCGAGGTCCTGCGCATCATCAACGAGCCGACCGCGGCGGCGCTGGCCTACGGGCTCGACAAGAAGAAGGAAGAGAAGATCGCGGTCTTCGACCTTGGCGGCGGCACCTACGACATCTCGGTGCTGGAGCTGGCCGAGGGCGTCTTCGAGGTCAAGGCGACCAACGGCGATACCCATCTGGGTGGCGACGACTTCGACCAGCGGCTCATCGACTGGCTGGTACAGGAGTTCAAGCGCGATCAGGGTATCGACCTGTCGAAGGATGCCATGGCTCTTCAGCGGCTCAAGGAAGCGGCCGAGAAGGCCAAGATGGAGCTGTCGAGCACCCAGCAGACCGACATTAACCTGCCCTTCATCACGGCGGACCAGTCGGGGCCCAAGCACCTCAACATCGCGCTGACCCGTGCGAAGTTCGAGCAGCTGGTCGACGATCTCATCCAGCGCACGCTCGCGCCAATGAAGCAGGCGCTCAAAGACGCGGGGCTCAATCCCAAGGACATCGACGAAGTGATCCTGGTGGGCGGCTCGACCCGCATCCCGAAGATCCAGCAGGTGGTGAAGGACTTCTTCGGCAAGGAGCCCA
>JACDDX010000311.1 GCA_013816685.1 Gemmatimonadales bacterium | reverse complement strand
AATGGGTTTACCACAACTCAGACCAGAGGAGACTGCCAGCCATGACCCCACTGTCTTCTACCACGTCCCCGATCGTGCGGGTAGCGATCGATGTTGCCAAGCTGTGTCAGTAATCATGTGAAAGTCCCCCAGGACTTATCAGCTGAAAGTCCCCCCTCCATTTCCTGAGGGAGAGGATCATGGACGATCAGAGGACGGACGTAGGCTCGACACCGGTGCCCGGCGCACCGGTGGAGGGCTGGATGCTGCGAGAAGATGTTGTGCGCGAGGTGCTGGCCCGGTTGGCGCGGGGCGAGCAGGTGAAGGCGGTCGCGCGCGAGCTGGGCGTCGACAAGAAGACGATCAAGCGCTGGCGACAGCGGGGCGCTTGGCGACCGCGGCCGCCTCGGGTGTATGCCAAGGCCATCGACGCGCACCGCCCCTTCCTGGAGCGGCGCGGCCCCGAGGTGGGGTGGAATGGCGTCGTCCTGTTGCGGGAGCTCCAGATGCAGGGCTTCACCGGCGGGTATCAGCAAGTGCAGCGGGCCCTGCAGCCCCTGCGCACGACGCGCCAGTGGGCGGCCCGGGCGACGGTCCGCTTTGAGACGGGACCCGGCGAGCAGGCCCAAGTCGATTTCGGCCAGCTGCAGGTCTGGATCGCCGACGCGGCGACACCGGTCCACTTCTTCGTCTTCACCCTGGGCTTCTCGCGTCGGGCGGTCGCGTACGCGTACCGCAATGAGCGGCTCGACACCCTGCTCGATGGCCACGAGCGAGCGCTCCGTCACTTCGGCGGCGTGCCGCTGAGCTGTCTCTACGACAATCCGCGGACGATCACGCTCGGCCGGTCGGCGGGCCAAGTGCTGTGGCATCCGCGCTTCGAGGACTTCGCGCGCTACTACGGCTTCACGCCGCGGGCCTGCCAGCCGTATCGCGCGCGGACCAAGGGCAAGGTCGAGAGCGGCGTGAAGTATGTCAAGCGCAATGCCTTGGCCGGGCGCCGCTTTGTGAGCTGGGCGGCGCTGGAGGCGTGGCTCGACGAATGGGCCGCAACCGTCTCCGATGTCCGTGTGCATGGCACGACCCACGAGCGGCCAATCGATCGCTTTGCCCGCGACACGCTGACGCCGCTCGGGGCTCAGCCGCCGTATCACTTCACCGCGCCCCGTCGGCGCATCGTCGCGGCCGATGCGCTCGTGGCCATCGCGGCGGGGCGCTACTCCGTGCCGGTGCGCTACGTCGGCCAGACGGTCGACGTCCGTGAGACCGCCACCCACTACGTCATCGTGGCCGGCGACACGTGCATCGCCCAGCACGCCAAAGCCGGCCGGCACGCCGTCGTGATGGAGTCGGCGCACTATGCCGGTCTCCTGCGGCCCGGCGCCGCGCCGCCGGCCGACGCGCCCCAGTGGGATCCCGCCTATCACGCGCTCGGCGCGGTCGAGGTCCGCGACCTGGCCATCTACGACACCCTGAGTGCGATCGGCGGTGACCAATGAGCACGCCGCTCTTCGATCGGCTGCGCAGCCACTGTCAGCGCTTGCGTCTGTACCGGCTCGAAGCCGAGCTGCCCACGCTGCTGGAGCAGGCGGCCAAGCGCGACGTCCCCTACTCGGACTTTCTCGACGAGCTGCTCGGTCTCGAGGTCCGCTCGAAGGCGGAGAAGCACCTGACGATGCGCGTCTCGATGGCGCGCTTTCCGTTTCAGAAGACGCTCGACGCCTTCGATTTCAAATTCCAGCCGTCCATCGATCCAAAGGTGATTCGCGAGCTGGCCACGGGCCGGTATCTCGAGAGCGGCGACAACGTCCTGCTGCTCGGGCCGCCCGGGGTCGGCAAGACGCACCTCGCCGTCGCCCTCGGCCTGAAGGCCTGCGAGCATGGCGTCCGCGTCCTCTTCACAACCGCGGCTGGCCTGATCGCGACACTGGGCAAGGCGCTGGCGGAGGGCCGCCTCGACGAGCGCCTGAAGATCCTGGCGCAGCCACAGCTCCTGATCATCGACGAGATCGGCTACATCCCGATCGACCGGCAGGGCGCCAATCTCTTCTTCCAGCTCGTGTCGCGCCGCTACGAGCGAGGCGCGATCATCCTGACCAGTAATCAGAGCCTCGGTGCCTGGGGCGAGGTCTTCGGCGATCCCGTCATCGCCTCGGCCATCCTCGACCGCCTGCTACACCACTCCATCACCGTCAACATCCGGGGCGACAGCTACCGGCTCAAGGAGAAGATGAAAGCGGGACTGCTGAAGTCGAAGCTCGTGGCCACGGCCGCGGGGGAATAACCGGGAAGGGGGACTTTCACCTGATAAATGGGGGGCACGTCACGTGATTATTGACAAGCTGACGCATCAGGTGTTGCTGGAACTGCCCCCGGGCCAGCGACGCTCGCTGCGGGTTCAGAAGACGAGGATCGAGATCGAGCGGCTGGTAGCGTTGCTGCGGTCCTTGGACTGCCCGTGCGACGTCGCCTTCGAGCCGACCGGCGATTACCATCGGCCGCTGGCGTACATCCTCGGGCAAGCGGGCTGTCGTCTGTCGTTGGTGTCATCGGTCGCAGTCGCTCGCACGCGA
>JACDDX010000022.1 GCA_013816685.1 Gemmatimonadales bacterium | reverse complement strand
CCGTGCTCGCACTTGGCGGCAACGCGCTCGCCGTCGCGGGCGAGGCTCCCACGGTAGAGAACCAGTTCCGTCACGCGCGTGAAAGCGTGCGGCCGATCGTCGAACTGGTACGTGCCGGGTGGAATGTCGTCATCGTGCACGGCAATGGGCCGCAGGTCGGTGACGAGTTGCTCAAGAACGAGCTCGCCCGTCGAGCGGTGTCACCACTGCCGCTCGGCGTGCTGGTGGCGGAGACGGCGGGCTGGATCGGATACATGCTGCAGCAGTCGCTGCAGAACGCGCTCGCGGCGGTGCGGGTGGAGCGCGAGGTCATCACCGTGCTGACGCAGACGCTGGTGGATCGGTACGATCCCGCGCTCGCCCGGCCGACCAAGCCGATCGGGCACGCGCTCTCCCGCGAGGAGGCCGGCCGGCTGCGTGACGCCGGCCGGGCAGTGGGTCAGGACGGCAACAGCCAGTGGCGACGCATGGCGACCAGTCCGCTGCCATTAGGCATCGTCGAGTTCGCGACCGTGCGGAAGCTGGTGAGCGCCGGCGCCATCGTCATCGCGGGCGGCGGCGGCGGACCGCCGGTCTACCTCGATCCGCTGCTCGGGCTCGAGGGGGTGGACGCCGTCGTGGACAAGGATCGGGTCGCGAGCATCCTTGCCACCCAGCTCGGCGCCGAAGTGCTGATGATCCTCACAAACGTGGACGCGGTCTATGAGGGATGGGGCACGCCGACGGCCCGGCCGCTCTGCCGCATCAGCACCGATGAAGCGGACGCCATCGCAGTCGGCGGCGGGCTCGATGAGGGCGGCATGCGCCCCAAGGTGGAGGCCGCGGCCGCCTTTGTACGACGGGGGGGCGGGCGCGCGATCATCGCCCGGCTGTCCGACGGCCCGGCCGCGCTGAGCGGACAGACCGGGACCACGATTGTGAGGTCGGCGTGAATCTGCACGAATATCAGGCCCGCGCGCTGCTGAAAGCGGCCGGTGTGCCCATGCTCGATGGGGACGTGGCCTCCACCCCGACGGAGGCCGAGTCCATCGCGCGCCGGATCGGCGGTACCGTCGTGATCAAGGCTCAGGTGCATGCCGGCGGCCGCGGCAAGGCGGGCGGTGTGAAGCTCGCCCGGAACCCGTCGGAAGCGGCCGACGAAGCGGCTCAGATCCTCGGCATGACGATCAAGGGGCTCGACGTGCACAAGGTGCTCGTCGTGCCGGCAGCCGAAATCGTCACCGAGAGCTACGTCGGGTTGATCATGGATCGCGAGACGCAGCGCCCGGTCTTCATGGTGAGCTCGGCCGGCGGCGTGGACATCGAAGAGGTGGCGGCGAAGACCCCTGAGAAGATCGTGCGGATGCCGATCGATCCGACCTTCGGACTCTATCCCCACCAGGCGCTGCGGCTCGCCTTCGTGCTGTATCGCGACTTCACCCAGGTGAAGGCCGCCGCCAAGATCATGGCGCAACTGTACCAGGCGTTCGTGGACAACGGCGCCTCGCTCGCCGAAATCAATCCGCTCATCACCGGACCCGACGGCCGGGTGCTCGCGCTCGACGCCAAGATCGTCATCGACGACAACGAGCTGTTCTGGCGGCCCGACCTCGGCGTGCTCCGTGACGACTCGGCCGAGCTGCCCAGCGAGGCGGCGGCCCGGCGGGCCAATCTGTCGTTTATCAAGCTCGATGGCGACGTGGGCTGCGTCGTCAACGGCGCCGGGCTCGCCATGGCGACGATGGACCTCGTCAAGTTCTATGGCGGCGAGCCGGCCAACTTCCTCGACATCGGCGGCAGCTCGAGTCCGGAAAAGGTGATCGCCGCTCTGAAGATCATCACCGCCGATCCCCATGTGAAGGCGATCCTCTTCAATATCTTCGGCGGCATCACGCGCACCGACGACGTGGCCAGTGGCATCGTCGCCGCGACCAGCCAGTTCAAGGTGGACGTGCCGATCGTCATCCGGCTCACCGGCACCAACGAGGCCGAGGCCTTCAGGATCCTGGGCGGCGTCGGGATGACGGCGTTGAGCGATATGGATGAGGCCGTCGAGCGCGTCGTCCGGCTGGCGCGGGAGGCGGCGTGAGCGTTTTCGCCGACGCCGGGACGCGGCTGCTGGTCCAGGGGATCACCGGCCGGGAAGGCTCGTTCCATTCCCGCCAGATGCTCGAGTACGGCACCCGGATCGTCGCGGGAGTGACGCCCGGCAAGGGCGGTCAGACGTTCGAGGGCACGGTCCCGATCTTCAACACCGTGGCCGACGCGGTGGCCGACACCGGCGCCAACACCACGGTGATCTATGTCCCGCCCATGGCCGCTGCCGCGGCCATCATTGAGGCAGCGGACGCGGGCATCCCGCTGATCATCTGCATCACCGAGGGTATTCCGGTGATGCACATGAGCCGGGCCATGCCGTTCGTCCGGAGCCGGGGTGTACGGCTGATCGGGCCCAACTGTCCGGGACTCATCACGCCCGGCACCCGGACCAAGGTCGGCATCATCCCCGGCAACATCTGCTCGCCGGGGCGGGTGGGGCTGGTGTCGCGAAGCGGGACCCTTACCTACGAGGTCGTCAACCACCTGACGCGGAGCTCGATCGGGCAGAGCACCTGCGTCGGTATCGGCGGCGACCCGATCATCGGCACCAACTTCATCGACTGTCTCCGGGCCTTCCAGGACGATCCCGCCACGGACGCTATCGTGATGATCGGCGAGATCGGCGGCACCGACGAGCAGAGCGCCGCCGAATTCGTGCGTGCGAGCGTCACCAAGCCGGTAGTCGGCTTCATCGCTGGCCAGACGGCGCCGAAGGGCCGTCGCATGGGGCACGCCGGTGCCATCATCTCGGGCGCGTCGGGGACCGCGGAAGAGAAGCTGGCCGCATTCGAGGCGGCAGGGATCGGTGTCATGCGGCGTCCGGTGGAAGTCGTCGAACTATTGCGCGCCCGGCTCTGAGCCGGCGCGCTACAGAGGAGGTTTCGTGGCAGGGACGTTCACGCTGGGCATCGTGAAGCCGGACGCGGTAGAGGGCGGCAAGACGGGAAAAATCGTCGCTCACCTGGAAGCGGCCGGCTTCCATCTGCGCGCCGCGCGGCTCGTGCGCCTCACGGTTGCACAGGCCGGCGCGTTCTACGAGGTGCACCGGGAGCGACCGTTCTACGCGGGCCTCGTCGAATTCATGACCAGCGGAGCGTGCCTGCCGATGGCGCTGGAGCGCGACGACGCCGTCCTCCATCTGCGCTCGGTCATCGGCGCCACCGACCCGGCCGAAGCGGCGCCCGGCACCGTTCGGAAGCTCTTCGCCGAGTCCAAGGGGCGGAACGCGATCCACGCCTCCGACAGCCCCGAGAACGCCACACGAGAGATCGGCTTCTTCTTCTCCGAGGGTGAGCTGGCGGGGCTCCGGGATTAGCCGAGAGCCGTTCGGTAGGCAGATTCGCCGGCTTGAAGTATGTCGTTGTCGCCACTACCTTAAGCGGCTATGTTGCGCGTCGATTTGAGAGACCTTCGACGAGGTCCGGTGCGGACCGATGGGGTGCTCGATCCCCACGATCCCGCGTTTTCGGGCCTTGGGCTCGAGCTGGACGGGCCGGTCGAGGTCCGAGGGCAGTTGCAGGTTACCGGTGACGACGAGTACCTCTGGCGCGGCAGCGTCCACGGCGCAGTGGTCGGCGAGTGCCGCCGCTGTCTGTCGGAAGTGCGGGCCCCGGTGGACCTCACGGTTGACGCAGCGGTCTTTTCCGCCGATCCCGATGCTGCCGACGATCCGGACTTCTACCCGCTCCCGGCCCGGACCAACACCATCGACATCGCCGATGTCGTCCGCGAGGAGCTGGCGCTCGCGGCCCCGGGCGCGTTGATGCTGTGCCGGGAAACATGTGCCGGTCTCTGCCCGACGTGCGGGGCGGATCTGAACGCGGGGCCGTGCCAGTGCGGCAGCCCCGCCGAACCTGTCTGAGGACATCATGGCCGTTCCCAAGCGTCGAACCTCGAAGTCCCGGAAGCGCCTTCGGCGGGGCCACCACGTGGCAGCGAGCATGGCCACTCAGGCCTGCCCGCGCTGCTCGTCCCCCAAGCTCTCGCACCGCGTCTGCGACTCCTGCGGATATTATCGGGGCACGAAGCAGATCGAGGTTGAGGACGCCTGAGCGTGATCCGCGTCGCGGTGGATGCCATGGGGGGCGACAGCGCCCCCACGGCTGAGATCGCAGGCGCCGTCGAAGCGCTGACCAACCTGCCCGGCGGCTTCGGCATCCAGCTGGTCGGAAAACGCGACCCGATCGAAGCCGAGCTCGCCCGCTACCCGGACGTCGATCGAAGCCGCTTCGAGATCCACGAAGCGGCTGACGTTATCGGGATGGATGAGAAGCCGCTCGCCGCGGTACGCCGAAAGCCCAACTCCAGCCTGGTCGTCGGTCTCGGCCTGCAGAAGAAAGGCCTGTCCGATGCCTTCGTCTCCGCCGGCAACACCGGCGCGACGCTCGCCGCGTCCATTCTCATCCTCGGCGTCCACGACGGCGTGGAGCGCGCCACCCTCGCCACGCTCTTTCCCACCGCCGGCGAACCGGTCATCGTGCTCGACGGCGGCGCCAACCTCGACTGTTCCGCCCGCGAGCTGGTCTGTTTCGCCCGGCTTGGCAGCGTCTACGTGCGCGACATCATGGGCCGGCCGAACCCGGGCATCGGCCTGCTGAACGTCGGCGAAGAAGAGGATAAGGGGAACGCGGTCGTCCGGGAGGCCCACCAGCTCCTCCGCCGCTGCAAGGGCCTCAACTACCTCGGCAATATCGAAGGGCGGGACATCGTCACCGGCACGGTCGACCGCGGCGCGGTGGACGTGGCCGTGTGCGACGGGTTCGTCGGCAACGTCGTCCTCAAGTTCTACGAGTCCGCCGGCAAGCTCTTCATCAAGCTGTTGCAGGACGGCGCTCCCGACGTACTGGACCGGCCCGGCATCCGCGACATCATTCGCAGGCTCGACTATTCCACCTACGGCGGCGCCCCGCTTCTGGGCGTGCGCGGGGTCAGCATCATCTGCCACGGCGCCTCGCCCCCGAATGCGGTGATGAATGCCGTCCGTGTCGCCGTGCAGTCGGTTGAGGCCGACCTCAGCCGCCACATCGGCGCGGAGTTCTCCCAGCGCGAGCCGGCGGCGCAGGCATGATCCCGCGTCCTTTCGCGGAAATCGCGAGCGTGGGCGCGGCCGTGCCGCCGCGTGCCGTGACCAACGCCGAGCTCAGCCGCACGCTCGACACCTCCGACGAGTGGATCGTCGAGCGCACCGGCATCCGGGAGCGGCACGTCGCGACCGCCGCGCAGTCGGTGGCCATGCTCGCCGCGGAAGCCAGCCGCGATGCGATGGATCGCGCCGCGATCCGGGCGGCCGATATCGACGCGATCGTCCTCGGCACCGCCAGCCCCGACCGGCTGTTGCCAAGCACGGCCTGCGACCTCCAGGCCCTCCTCGGCGCGCACAACGCGGCCGCCTTCGACGTTTCCGCCGCCTGCCCCGGATATCTCTACGCGCTCACCATCGCCGAGGGGCTGATCGCATCGGGCCAGAGCCGGACGGTCCTCGTGGTCGGCGCGGAGAAGCTCTCGACCATCACCGACTGGGAGGACCGCTCGACCGCGATTCTCTTCGGCGATGGGGCGGGGGCATCGGTCGTCCGCCGCTCGACCCGGGCTGGCCGAGGCATCCTGTCCACCTTCATCAAGTCCGACGGCCGGCTCGCCGAGCTCCTGTACCGGCCCGGCGGCGGCTCGGCCGATCCGATCAGCGAGCGCGTCGTCTGCTCGCGTAACCATTACATGAAGATGGCGGGCCGCGAGGTCTTCAAGGCAGCCGTGCGCACGATGGCCGAAGCGTGCGACGAGGCGATCCGTCGTGCCGGTGTGCGTCCCGACGAGATCGACCTGCTCGTGCCCCACCAGGCCAACATCCGGATCATCGAAGCCACCGCCAAGCATGCCGGCATGCCGCTCAGCAAGGTGATGATCAACGTCGAGCGCTATGGCAACACCTCCTCGGCTTCGATTCCGCTCGCACTCGACCAGGCGGTGACGGACGGCCGGCTGCGCTCCGGCTCGCTGGTGCTGCTCGTCGCCTTCGGCGCCGGATTTACCTGGGGGAGTGCGGTGGTCCGGTGGTGAGCGGCGCGTGCTGACGGTGTTGATGTGCCCGGGGCAGGGCGCGCAGAAGGTCGGGATGGGGCGGGACCTCGCCGAGCGCTGGCCCGCGGCCCGCGCGGTCTTCCAGGCGGTCGACGACGCGCTCGACCTCCGGCTGTCGCGGCTGATGTGGGACGGCCCCGAGGACGAACTCACGTTGACCCACAACGCGCAGCCCGCCATCCTCGCGCACTCGGCCGCCGTGCTCGCCGTCGCCGCCGACCGGCTGGGTGATATCGGTGCCGCGAGCGGCCACAGCCTCGGCGAGTATTCCGCATACGTCGCGTCCGCCGCGCTCACCGTGGCCGATGCCGCGCGCCTGGTGCGGCGCCGCGGCGAGTTGATGCTGGCGGCCGGCAAAGCCCGCGCCGGGGCGATGGCGGCCGTGCTCGGTCTCGACACCGCATCGGTCGAGTCGGCCTGCAATGGGGCGTCGAGCACCAGCGACGGTGTCGCGGTCGCGGCCAATCTCAATGCGCCCGATCAGACGGTGATCTCCGGCGACCCCTCCGCGGTGACGCGAGCGGGTGAACGCTGCAAGGCGCTGGGTGCGAAGCGAGTGCTTCCGCTCAAGGTGAGCGGTGCCTTTCACTCGCCGCTGATGGCACCCGCCGTGGACGGCCTGCGCGAAGCCCTGGCCGCCACCAGCTTCGAGGAGCCCCGCTTCCCGGTGGTCGCCAACGCCAGCGGCGAAGCGGTGCGCACGGCCAGCGACGCCAAGCGGCTCCTCGCCGACCAGCTCACTGCGCCGGTCCGCTGGGTCGGGTGCATGCTGGAGGCGTCCGCGCTCGCGCCGGGAGCCCGGTTCGTCGAGGTCGGTCCGGGGAGCGTGCTCTCGGGTCTGCTCAAGCGGATCGTGCCCGGCGCCACGACCGCGACGCTGGGCACGGCGGCGGAGCTGGAGCGCTTTCTCGCATGACGGACGCCGGGTGAGCGGCCTCGACCTCGGCGGTCGGACGGCGTTCGTCACCGGCAGCACTCGCGGGATCGGCCTCGCCATCGCGCGCATGCTGCGTGGCGCGGGCGCGAACGTGGCCGTGGTCGGGCGCGATGCATCCCGCGCCGAGGCGGTGGCGGCCGAGCTCGGCGCGGGCACCAGTGGTTTCGCCTGTGACGTGACCGATGGAGCGGCCGTGGATGCCGCCATCGGTGCCGCCGAGAAAGCGCTCGGCCCGATCGACATCCTGGTGAACAATGCCGGTCTCACCCGAGACAACCTCCTGCTCCGGCTCACCGATGCCGACTGGGACGCGGTCGTAAACGCCAACCTCAAGGGCGCGTTTCATACTTCGCGCGCCGTGATCAAGGGGATGATGAAGCGGCGCGCCGGGCGCATCATCAACATCACCAGCGTCGTCGGGCTCACCGGCAACAAGGGGCAGGCGAATTACGCCGCGAGCAAGGCCGGGCTGATCGGCTTCACCAAGTCGATCGCCAAGGAGTACGCCGGTCGCGGTATTCTCGCCAACTGCGTCGCCCCCGGCTTCATCGAAACCGACATGACGAGCGGCTTGCCCGAGGCCGCGCGGACATCCTTATTACACGGCATCGCGTTGGGCCGGCTCGGGCAGGCCGAAGACGTGGCCGGGGCGGTGCTGTTTCTCGCTTCCGACCTGGCATCCTACATCACGGGCCAGGTGCTGGTCGTTGATGGTGGCTTGGTGGTCTGAGGTCAGCCTGAATCCCCAATCGAGGACGACATGAGCGACGTCGAAGAGAAGGTCAAGGACATCATCGTGGAAGAGCTGGGTGTGGAGCGCGAAAAGCTGACCAGCGAAGCCAGCTTCATGGAAGATCTCGGCGCCGACAGCCTGGATACCGTGGAGCTCGTGATGGCCTTCGAGAAGGAGTTCGACATCGACATCCCCGATGAGGACGCCGAAAAGCTCCGCACGGTGGGCGATGCCATGACGTATCTCCACGAGAAGATCGGGAAGTAGCTTGGCCCGTCGAGTCGTGGTCACCGGCATCGGGCTGGTGACCCCCGTCGGCACCGACGTCGATTCCACGTGGCAGGCGCTGCTGGCGGGCACGCCCGGGGCCGCACCGATCACGAAGTTCGATCCTTCACGCTCGTCGGTGCGGTTCGCCTGCGAGGTGAAGGGCTTCGATCCGCTCCAGTACATCGACAAGAAGGAAGCGCGGCGCTACGACCTGTTCGCGCAGTTCGCGCTCGCGGCCGCGCACCAGGCTGTCACCCAGGCCGGCCTCGACGGGAAGTTTCCCGCCGCCGAGCGCACCGGCGTCATCATCGGCAGCGGCATCGGTGGCATGCAGACGTACGAGGACAACTGCACCGAGTACGTGCTCAAGGGACCGGACCGCGTCTCGCCCTTCTTCGTCCCGATGTTCATCCCCGACATCGCGGCCGGGCTCGTCTCCATCCGCTACGGGCTCAAGGGCCCGAACTACGCCACCGTCTCGGCCTGCGCCTCGTCCGCCCACGCGATCGGCGATTCGTTCAACCTGATCCGGCACGGGCAGGCCGACGCGATGGTCACCGGCGGCGCCGAGGCCGCGATCACCGGTCTCACGGTGGCGGCCTTCGCGAACATGAAGGCGCTCTCCTTCCGGAACGAGTCGCCCGAGACCGCGAGCCGTCCATTCGACAAGGGACGCGACGGGTTCGTCCTTGGCGACGGGGGCGCGGTCGTCGTGCTGGAGAGTCTGGAGCACGCCGAGCAGCGCGGCGCCAACATTCTCGGTGAGGTGCTCGGCTACGGACTCAGCGCCGACGCCTATCACATCACCTCGCCCGCGGAGCATGGGGAAGGCGCGCAACGCGCCATCCGCATGTGCCTCGACGACGGTCACATCGATCCGAACGACGTCGGCTACATCAACGCGCACGGCACCTCGACGCCCCAGGGCGACATCGCCGAGACTGAGGCGGTGAAGGCCGTCCTTGGCGACCAGGCCCGGCGCCTGGTGTTCGGCTCGACCAAGTCGATGACCGGTCACCTGCTCGGCGCGGCCGGCGCACTGGAATTCGCGGTGTCGCTGCTCGCCAGCCGGTGCGGTGTCATTCCGCCGACCATCAACCAGTTCGAGGCCGATCCTGCCTGCGATCTCGACTGCGCGCCCAACCGCAAGGTCGAGCGGCCCGTCAACGTCGCGCTGTCCAACTCGTTCGGCTTCGGCGGACACAACGTCACGCTGGCCGTGCGGAACTGGGTCCAGTAGCGGCCTCGCGCCGTCCGGTCTCTCATGGCGCTGGAGATGCGCACGATCTGCGAGGGCTGCGGGGCGGCTCTCGATGGCGAAGGACTCGTGTTCATCTGCAGTCACGAATGCACCTTCTGCCCGGCCTGCGCGGTGGCCCGGGCGCAGGTCTGCCCCAACTGCGGCGGCGAGCTGGTCCGCCGTCCGCGACGTTCGGTTCCCGCATCCGCCTGACGCCGTCCCCCTGCTGATCGAGCCCGTTGTCCTCGAGGGCAACGTGGTTCGGCTGGTACCGCTGGCGCCGGCACACCTCAACGGACTCTGCGCCGTCGGACTCGACCCTGAACTCTGGAAATACACTCCGAGCCGCGTCACGGATCGTGCGGCGATGGCGCGCTATCTCGATGCGGCACTCGCCGAGCAGCGGGCGGGTGCTTCCCTGCCGTTCGCCGTGCTGCAGCGCCCGAGCGGCCGGATCATCGGCAGCACGCGCTTCTGCGCCATTGCGGTGGCGCACCGGCGGGTCGAGATCGGCTGGACCTGGCTTGCGCCGGATGTGCAGCGGTCCGGTGCGAACACCGAGCAGAAATTTCTCATGCTCCGCCATGCTTTCGAGCACTGGCAGGTGCAGCGGGTCGAGCTCAAGACCAGCCGCCTGAACGTGCGGTCCCGCGCCGCCATCGCGCGCATCGGCGCGGTCGAGGAGGGCACCTTCCGGCGACACATGATCAACGACGATGGCTCGGTGCGCGACACGGTGTACTTCGCGATCACCGATCTCGAGTGGCCCGGGGTGCGTGGGCGGCTCCACTCCCTGCTCGCGGGGCCCGGGACGGTGTAAATTCCTGAGGTCGTTATTCGCGATACGTCCTTACTCGCGATGCCTCGAGGAGATGGAATGTCCGGCGCGTTGGATCCCGGGCGGCTTGGCGATCTTCGCCTCCGCCCCATCGGCGACAAGGTGCTCCGCGGCGAGCGCCTCGATCCGGACGACGGCCTGGCGCTCTACGGCACCAGCGACCTGCTCGGCCTCGGCCTCCTGGCCGGTTGGGTGAACGCCCGCCGAAACGGCGACCGGGTCTTCTTCTCCGCCAATCAGCACATCAACCCGACCAACGTCTGCGTCCTGCGGAACACCTGCGTGTTCTGCTCATTCGCACGCATGCCGAAGGAAGAGGGCGCCTACACGCGCTCGCTGGACGAGGTGTACCACGAGGCGGCCCAGGCAGAGGGCCAGCCGACCAGCGAGTTCCACATCGTCGGCGGCCTGCATCCGAAGCTCCGGCTGCAGTATTACACCGACATGATCGCCGGGCTCAAGCAAAGGCATCCGTCGGTGCACATCAAGGCGCTCACCGCGGTTGAGATCGCGCACCTCGCCCGCATCGAGCGCATCAGCGAGCGCGACGTGCTCCAGGCGTTGAAGGACGCCGGGCTCACCAGCCTGCCCGGTGGTGGCGCGGAGGTGTTCAGCACCGCCGTCCGCGCGACTATCGCCGAGCGCAAGCTGACGGGCGAGGAGTGGATCCGGGTGCACCGCACCGCGCACGAGCTCCGGATCCCGACCAACTGCACCATGCTCTACGGGCACGTCGAGACCGCCGCCGACCGCATCGGCCACCTCACGATGCTGCGCGCGCTGCAGGACGAGACCGGCGGATTCCTGACCTACATTCCGCTCGCCTACCACCCCGATCACAACCAGCTGGGCGAGGAGATGGGCCGCGTCGGCACCGCGACAACCGGTTATGAGGATCTCAAGAACATTGCCGTCGCGCGCCTCTACCTCGATAACGTGGCCCACATCAAGACCCACTGGCCGATGGTGACGCCCTTCCTCTCGCAGATCGCGCTCGCGTTCGGATGCGACGACGTCGAGGGCACGGTGGTCTACGAGCGAGTGTACCACGAGGCCGGCGCGCAGACGCAGATGCACATGCCGTACGGTGAGCTGGTACGGCTGATTCGCGGGGCAGGGAAGCGGCCGGTGGAGCGCAACAGCCTCTACCAGCCGGTGCGCGAGCGCTTCGACGATACATCGTCCGGGCCGGATGCGCGGACCCGCGTGCCGGCGCCCGCAACGACAGCGCCCGCAACGCCGGCGCCCGCAACGCCGGCGCCCGCAACGCCGGCGCCCGTAGTGTCGGCGCGCGCAGTGCACGCCGCCTGACCCACGCCAGCTCCGCGATGCGCGTCGGTCGGATTCCCTGGATCAACTGCTTCCCGGTGTACCGCGCGATCGACCGCGGCCTGGTATCGCTGCCGGCCGATCTCGTCAGCGGCACGGCGGCCGAGCTCAACGACCTGCTCGCGGCCGGTGCGCTGCAGGTGAGTGTGGTGAGCGCGGTCGAGTACGCCCGCAACGCGGCGGCGTACCACCTGCTGCCCGACCTCGCCATCACCTGCGACGGGCCGGTGCTCAGCGTCGCC
>JACDDX010000021.1 GCA_013816685.1 Gemmatimonadales bacterium | reverse complement strand
GAGCCGGGTCCCGCGGAGGCGCACCGGCCGGAGGCGAGTCTGAAGGTTCGACGGCATCGGCGCGCCGCCGTCCCTCGCCGGCAGGTGCGGCCACGGCACGCGGGCCGGGCGCGCGCCCTTCGATCGTGTCGAACTCGGCCGCCATCGCGTCAGGCGTGTCGCGCGTGATGAGCTCGTTGGTCTCATCCTCGGGATCCGCCGCCAATCCGTTAGTCGGGCCGGTGGCGTACGCCTCGTACCCGACGGCATCGTCCGCCTGGGGCTCGGGGAGGGCCGCTCCCTCGAAACGCGCCGCCACGACCGTGATGTTGTCTGGCCCGCCGCGTTCGTTCGCCAGGTCGATCAGCGCGCCGCAGAGGGCGAGGAGGTCGGGCTCTCCGCTCACGAGCGCGCCGAATTCGTCTCGCCGCACGGCGCCCGAGAGTCCGTCCGAGCAGATGAGCAGTGTGTCGCCACGGCGGATGGGCTGGTGACTGACGTCGACCTTCACCTGCGCATCGGGACCGAGCGCCTGGAGGATGATGTTCCGCCGCTCGCTCTGTTCGGCTTCCTCCTCGGTCAGCTCGCCCGCATCGACCAGACGCTGCGTCAGCGATTGGTCGCGGGTGAGCTGGATGGCCGTCCCGCTGCGCACCAGGTAGGCTCGGCTGTCGCCGATCTGCGCAAGATAGAGATTCGGTCCCATCGCGCCGGCGACGGTGACCGTCGTGCCCATGCCCCGCATCTCGGAATGCGTGCGTGCGTGCTCGTAGATCTCCGCGTTTGCCTGCTCGACCGCCTCGCGCATCCGAAGGGCGAACCGTTGGGGGGAGCCGTCCGGATCGTTCGTCCACGCGGTCGTCATGTGCTGGAAGATGTGCTGGATCGCCATGTCGCTCGCGACCTCGCCGGCTGCGGCGCCGCCCATTCCGTCCGCGACGACGAAGAGCGAGCCGCGCGGTCCCAGCTCGTGCTCACGCACGCCCGGCAGGAGACTGGCCACGCCGGTAGTCAGGTCGGCGACGAGGAAGGCATCCTCGTTGTGGTCGCGGGCACGGCCGAGGTCGGTCTTGCCGAACACGGAAACTCGGACACCACCGTCAGTCACGCGCGAGAATCCTTTTGATCGGGGGTGCGGCGTTCGATCGCAACGAATCTAGGGCCCAGCCCAGCAAAGCGTCAATTGCCGCTTTGGCGTAAGTCACGGTGAGCAAGTACCTTGCAGCCATGTTATTCGGTGCCCAGCCGTGGGCCCTCCTGCTGCTCGGCGCGGTCGGTTGCGCCCGTCGTCCCGACCATCCTCCGTCGGCACCATCCGCCGCGGTCGCTCCCGCGCTGGGCGCTGCGGCGCTGGACACCCAGAAGGGGGCGCCGGGACTGCCGCCGGTCCCCCCGGCGCACGGCAAGCTCGATCTCCGGATCGTCCATCCCGTCCCCGAAGATCTCCTTCCGGCGCGCGATTCGACGTTCATCTTCGGCTCGACCGGAACCGGCGATGCGCGGGTGACCGTCAACGGCCACCCGGTGCGGGTCTGGCCCAACGGCACCTGGCTCGGCTGGATTCCGCTCGAACGCGACTCGGTGATCCGCTTTCGGGTCGAGGCGCGGCAGGGACGCGAGGTCCAGACGATCACGCTCAACGTACATCGGTCGCCCGCCGGACAGAGCAGGGTGCGGAAGGGCAATGCGTGGATCGACACGCTCGCCTTGAGCCCCGTGGGCAGCGCCTGGTGGCCGCGCGAGGAATATCTTCCACTGCGCGCCAAGGCCGCGGCGGGCTCCACCGTCCGGCTTCTGCTGCCCGGTGGCGTCGCGGTCCCGCTCCTCCCACAGCCGGAAGTCCAAGAAGTGCCGGCCGCCGTCCGTGCGTTCGATCGCGACACCAACAATCTCAAGGTCCCGCTCCGGACCGACCGCTACGTCGGCCTCATCCGGGGCCGCGGCTTCGGCCAGCTCGGACCGCTGCTCGGCGGTGTGGACGCCCCGGATGCCTTCGCCGTCGCGCGGAGTGCCATCGGGTTCTGGCCGACCGGTCTGATGCATGACACGCTGCAGCCCCTCCTCGAGGCGGTGAAAGGCCGCGACACCGTGCGCGTCGCCTGGCCGCTTCGACTCGCGCTGCTCGATACGCTGCCCGCGGTCGTCGAGCTGCACGATGACCCGGCCGCGGCCGGGCCGCGGGACGGAGTCACCGTCGGTCGCGCGCTGCCGGGCGGCACCTACTTCTGGTTCTTTCCCGCAGGCACGCGTGCGGTCGCCAGAGCTCGTCTCAACGCGGAGGTGCGTCTGCAGTTGTCGGCGGGCGCCGACGCCTGGGTCCCCGTGTCGGAGACGCGTGCCCTCCCGCTCGGCATTCCCCCGCCGACCGCCGTGGTCGGCTCCACGACGTTGACGCCGCTCCGGGATCGCGTCAGTCTCCGGATCCCGGTCGGCGTCCGAGTCCCGTACCGCATCGTCGAGCGTGACCGCGGACTCGCGCTCATCCTCTATGGTGCCGCCGGCGACGTGGACTGGATCCGCTATGGACGCGCCGACACCCTGGTGCGACGCCTCAGCTGGGCGCAAACCACCGTTGATGAGGTCACGCTCGACGTATCGCTCTCGGCGCCGGTCTGGGGCTACCGGGCGCGCTGGGACCGGAACGATCTGATCCTCGAGATCCGACGGCCGCCGGCGCTCGACCGCCACAACCCTTTTCGCGGACTCATCATCGCGGTGGATCCCGGCCATCCACCTGGCGGCGCGAACGGTCCCACCGGCCTGCGTGAGGCCGAGGCGAACCTGGCGGTCGCGCTGCGAGTGCGCGCACTGCTTGAAGCCGCCGGCGCTCGCGTCGTAATGACGCGGACGGCCGACCTGCCGGTCGAGCTCTGGGCCCGGGGTCAGATGGCGACCGACTCCAACGCCGCGCTCCTGCTTTCCATCCATAACAACGCGCTGCCCGACGGGATCAATCCCTTCACGAACAATGGAACCAGCGTATTCTACAATCACCCGCGCAGCCAGCTCCTGGCCGCCGCCATCCAGCGTGCGCTCGTGGCTCGTCTCGGCCTCCGCGACCTCGGGGTCGCCCGTGGCGATCTGGCCCTGGTGCGGCCGACCTGGATGCTGTCGGTGCTGAGCGAGGGCTTGTTCATGATGATCCCTGATCAGGAAGCCGCGCTGCGGTCGGCCGAAGGCCGGGAGCGCTACGCACGCGGTGTCGTCGCGGGGACCCGCGAATTCCTCGACGCGCAGGTTCGCCCCTGAGCAGGTGTGGCCGCGGGCGCATCGTGGTCGTCTCCTAGGGCACTCACCCCCGACAAGTCCCTTGGGTCTGTGCGAATGAGGTCTGTCGTCATGTCTGCCGCTCGATCTGTCCGTCATGTCGTCCGTCTGCTGGCCGCCGGTGCCGTGCTCGCTCTGGCGCCTCCGGTCCGCCTCGCCGCACAGGACGGCGCCGACCGCGCCGCGCTGGAGCGATTCCGCGATTCGATCGCCGCGACCTCCGATTCCGCCGGGCTGCTGGGTCTTGAACAACAGCTCATCGCCGCCGCCAAGGCCCACCGCGAAGATGCCGTCCGACATCTTCGGCTCGGCTTCGTCTCCTTGCGGCTCGGCGAGCTTGGCGGGCACGCCCACTACGACGACGCCGCGTCCGAGTTCCAGTGGGCCATCGATCTGCAGCCGACCTGGCCCTACAGCTGGTACGGGATGGGGATCGCCGAGTATGGCGTGGGCGACTCCCAGATCTCCTTCGTCACCGGCATCAAGACGATGCTGGGCAAGGATGCGCTGACCCGCTCGGCCATGGCGTTCGCCAAATCGGCGGAGGTGGATCCGAGCTTCGTGCGCGGACTCGTCGAGCTCGCCAACACCGCCCTCCGCCAACGGGTCAACATCAAGCTCGGTGTCGCGCTGGACGCGCTGCGCCGGTCGGCGAGCACGCCGGCGGCCGGCGATCCCCAGGTCCTGCTGGCGCGGGGCCGCGTGGAGCGGGAAGTCGGCGACGGGGATTCGGCGTTGGCCGCCTTCCAGACCTACCAAGCGCAGGTCGGCGACCGCGGGCTCGGGTCGCTCGAGATCGCGCGGTCGCGCTTCCTGCTGGGCCGCTTCGACGGGAGCGGGCCCTACTACGAAGGCGCGGCGAGCGACGATTCGGCGGCCGTTGTCGGATATCGCGAGGACCTCGGGATCATCGCTCCCGACAGCGTACTCCGGGAATTCGATCATCAGCGCGGCAAGACGCGGGTCAGCTATCTGCGGCGGTTCTGGGCCGAGCGCGACCGGACCGAGCTGCGGTCGGACGGGGAGCGCCTGCGGGAGCACTACCGCCGGCTCTATTATGCCCGGAAGAATTTCCAGCTCGCCACGACCAATCGCCACTACGACATCGTCGAGCGGTACCGCTCCGGGAATCGCAACTTCGATGACCGGGGCGTCATCTACATCCGACACGGCGACCCCGCCACCCGCGCCACCTACGCCGCGCCCGGCCTCGAGCCCAACGAGTCGTGGCGCTATTCCCGCCCCGAAGGCGACCTGATCTTCCACTTCATCGCCCGGGAGGACGTGCAGGACTACAAGCTGGTCGAGAGCCTCTTCGACGTGCTGGGCTTCAGCAACGCGGTGAAGTTGCAGGCGGAGACCGACGGGGCCGCGGGCAACCCGGTGGCGGAGCAGCTCCTGCAGTCCCGGCAACAGCTCTCGCCGATTTACTCCCGGCTCGAAAACTCTGGCAAGATCAGCAGCGGCCGGTACCAGAGTCAGGAACGGAGAGTCGGCCAGCAGAGCATCGCCGTCGGCACCACGACCGACAGCTACGAGCTCCGCTTCGCCCGGGGGCTCAAGGTGCGTTCGGACGTGCTGGCGGTTGGCCGGGACTCCACGGGTGAGCACGTGCAGATCACCTACGCGATCGCCGGCTCCAGCCTCGAGCCGGTTGCCGTCACCCGCGGGCTGCTGTACAGCGTGCGGGTCCGATTCGTGGCGCTCGACCCGCTGGGACGCGTGGCCGCCTCGCTCGATACCACTCGCCACTTCGTGGCCCCGGCGCCGGTGCCTCCGACCGAGCACCTCGTCGGGCGGGTGGCGGTCCCGATTCCATCGGGTAGTTACCAGTACCGCCTCGCGATCGAGCAGGGGGAAGATGCCGGCATCACCCTCCCGCGCGACACGCTCCGCGTCGGTGGGAGTGGCGACGAGCTCGCTCTCAGCGATCTCGTTCTCGGCGCGCGCTCGGCGAACCTCGTCTGGCGCCGGACGCCCGCCGACACGGTGCTGTTCAACCCGCTGGAGACCTTTCAGCGGAAAGATGAAATGGAGCTGTATTACGAGGTCGCCGGCCTCCGTCGGGCGAGTCCGTACACCGTGGAGCTGGCCGTGCGGAAGAAGGGCGGGGGTGGTGGACTGTTCCGGAAGATTTTCGGCGGCAAGTCCACCGCGATCAGCCTCAAGTACCAGGAGCGCGCGGAGGGTTCCGTCGCGGCGTCCCATCGGAGCCTCAAGCTCGATCGACTGAAGCCGGGCGCGTACACCCTCGAGCTGACCGTGTCGGACGGCAACAATCGGCAGGACCGCCGGTCCCGTGATTTCCAGGTGATCAATGAGCGCGGCGGTGACGCGCCTGCGCCCCCACCCTCCGAATCTGGATCCCGCGGTGACGAGCCGGCGCCCCCCGGCGTGCAGCTGCCGGGCTCCGACCCGAGCTGAGTCGCAGCCGTTGCGCCCGAAACGACGACACCCTCCCCGGCTGGTGCGCCGGGGAGGGTGTCGTCGTTTCAGTTGGGTGCCGTAAGCGTTACATCGGCCAGGCAGCGGGGCGGGCGTGGGTGAGCACGAGCAGGGGCTGAACCAGCGTATCCGCCTTCACGATGGCTTCGACCTGCACCAGATGCTGGGTCACACCGGTGCTCGTGTCGAAGGTGGCGATGTGCATGACCAGCGAGGCGAGCGGCAACTCCGCCGCCGGCAACTTGCCCTTGGCCGCCGCGACGATCACCGCGCCCGGATTCAGCGTGATGCGCGCGTGGCCGAAGAGCCAGAGCGCCTGCCCGTCCAGGGACTTGAGGAGCCGCTCGCTCAACGCGACGCTCTCACCGTGCAGCGTGATGAGGCCCAGGGCCGGACGATCGTTCTGACGCCGGGTGTGCACCACGAAGCCGTAGTTGAACGGGGGCTCCTGGCCGGCGGAACGACGGATCGCGGCGCGGATTTTCTGCTGGCTGAAGGCAACGGTGTGATAAGGAACCACGGGGTCTCCGCTGGAGCAGATTGCGGCTGATTGTCGGGGTGGAACGCCGGAACTTCCGGACGACCGATGCGCGCCGGGCGCACATTGTATGCCAGTGGTGGACCATCACATGCGACCTCGACGACCTGCCACGGCAGGGCTCAATCGAGGGTCGCGCTGTGCAAGCTTCATCGCGTTCCGCGATGGGCGTGCAGCAACGTCGCGCCTAGCGTGCGTTCGTCTTGTCTGGCCCTGTGCCCTCCAGTAGCTTCTCGGGCATGTTCTGCTCCCGCTGCGGAAGCGAGATCTCCGGAAAATCGAAGTTCTGTCCCTCCTGCGGCCTCGACCTCATGGCGACGACCCCGGTCCACGGGATGGCTACCGGGCAGATTCAGGAATCCGACCTCGTACGCGAGGCGCTCTCGACTGAATACGAGATCCTCGAGGAGCTCGGCCGCGGCGGGATGGCGCTGGTCTACCGGGCCCGCGACCGACACCTCGAACGCGAGGTCGCGATCAAGGTGCTTCCGTTCTCCCTGGCGTTCGACTCAGAGTTCGTCGAACGCTTTCAGCGTGAAGCCCGGACCTCCGCCCAGCTCGAGCATCCCAACATCATTCCGATCTACCGCGTGGGCCGCTCGGGGCGGGTCATCTATTTCGTCATGAAGTACCTGCGCGGCGGCTCGGTGTCGGACATCCTGGCTGAGCGGGGGAAGCTCGCCCCGCCCGAGATCCGCCGGCTGCTGATCGAAGCCGGCAGCGCGCTCGGTTACGCCGCGCAGCGGGGCATCGTCCATCGCGATATCAAGCCCGACAACATCATGTTCGACGAGTTCGGCCAATGCCTCCTGACGGATTTCGGCATTGCCAAGGCCGCGTCGGGCCAGCGGCTCACCGGCACCGGCATGTCGATCGGCACGCCGCACTACATGAGTCCGGAACAGGCCCGTGCTCAGGGCATCGACGGCCGGAGCGACATCTACAGCCTCGGCGTCGTGGCCTATCAGTGCCTGACCGGCACCGTGCCGTACGACGGCGAGGACAGCTTTTCGATCGGCTACAAGCACATCACCGAGCCGCTGCCCGCACCGGCCCTCGTCACGGCCGACGAGCGTCGGCTCTTCGAGGTGATCAAGCGAACGACGATGAAGGATCCCGCCGAGCGCTATCAGAGCTGCGAGGAGCTGGTGGCGGCGCTCCAGGGCCAGCCGACCGCCGCACCGGGCGCCCTCCGCTCCACGACCGGGGCGACGGTGTCGGTGGCCGGCGTGGTGAGCCCGAGCGCCGCATTGGGCGCGATGGCGCAGGGATCCTACAACATGCCGACGATCGTGAGCCGGCCGACGGCACCGATCGACTCACCGCTGGTCAACCGACGGGCGACGCCTCGCGAGCGCCGGGAGCAGCCTCGTCGAGTCGCCGACCGGTCTGTGGCGATGCGCAGGGGTTCCGGCTCGTTCGGCTGGATCTGGCTGGTGCTGGCTGTCCTCGGCGGCCTCGGCGGCGTCTTCTACTACTACAAGTCGCATGGCTTTGCGCCCGGACAGCCGGACGCCGTCGCCGCCGGAACGGCCAGGACCGGCGCACGAGCCCAGGCGCCGGTCACCGTGCCCGCTCCGCCCGCGACGCCGGTGCGTGACGACTCGTCAACCGCTCACGGGTCCGCGCCGGTCGATTCGGCATTGGACACCACGGTTGCGGCGACGGCCGATTCCACCCGCCCTGATTCGCCGTCCCCGATCGACTCCTCGACCGGACCGGTGCCGACGGGCGCCGGGACCTCGACCAGGCGCGACGACAGCACCACCCCGGTTCCAGCACCGCCGACGCGCGTGGTCGCGAGTCGTCCGGCTCCGACTCGCCCGGGCATGCGCCGAAGCGTCAATCGCTGCGAGCCGGGGCCCGGGTATAACGCGGACGGCTCCTGCTTCGAAGAGCGGCCCAAGCCGGTGAATCCGCCGTACGTCCCCGTGCCGGCGGACGTGGTAGGGACCCCCCGCCCCTCACTGCTCTGGATCAAGGTATCTGCCGAAGGCCGCACGGTGGACGTGCAGCGGCTGCGTCCATCCAACGACCCTGCCTTCGAGCGCGACGTCCGAGGCTTCGTCTGGACGGTGGCGTGGCATCCGGCTCTCCGGGACGGCGCGCCGGTGGAGGCCTGGACGCAGATGCTGTTTCCCCCCGCGCCGCGCGAATAGTTCGTCCGTCAGCCGCCCGGCGTGTCCGTCTCCCCGCGCATTCACCCGACTGCCTTCATCGCCCCGACCGCCGCCGTCATGGGTGACGTCACCTTGGGCGAGGCATCGAGCGTCTGGTATGGTGCCGTGGTCCGTGGCGATACGGCGCTCATCAGCATTGCCGGCCAGACCAATCTCCAGGACGGCACGATCGTCCACGTGGACGCCGGCATCCCGTGCAGCGTGGGGCCGCGGGTCGGCGTCGGGCACCGTGTGGTGCTCCACGGCTGCACGATCGAAGAGGAATGTCTGGTGGGGATGGGCAGCGTACTTCTGAATCATGTGCGGGTCGGTCGGGGCAGTGTGATCGCGGCCGGTGCCGTGTTGCCGGAAGGCCTTCAGGTTCCCGCGGGCTCTCTGGTGATGGGCATTCCGGGCCGGGTCATTCGGCCTGTGGATGCGGTTCTGACGGAGCGCATTCACGCAACGTGGAGCCACTACGTGACCATGGCGCGAGCCCATCGCGAAGGGATGTTTCCCCTCGCGCGCTAGCCCGAAAAGTTTTCCACGACTTCACCACATTCCTACCTACATATATTTGTGATGTGTATAGCCGCATCGTAAGTGTTTCGGCGGCTTTTCTCGCGTATTGTGCCGGATCGCCGTGATTTCTACTTTGGCCATCCGTTTTGCTGCGTGCTCCTTCACTGTTCTTCGCATTCATTCGATGAAGCGGGAGTCCTATGAAATCGTCCACCCCAGCGGACGCGGTCCGTCTTTCCCCCAACGCCGTCACCGTCCTCGAGAAGCGGTACCTCGTCAAGGACGAGGAGGGGAAACCAACCGAGACTCCGCGGGAGCTGTTCTGGCGGGTGGCGCGCACCATCGCCGACGCCGACCGGCGCTACGGTGCGTCGGCGGGCGGGGTCGATGAGGTCGCCCACGCGTTCTTCGGGTTGATGGCCGATCGGCTCTTCATGCCGAACTCGCCGACCCTGATGAACGCCGGGCGCCCGCTGGGCCAGTTGTCCGCCTGCTTCGTGCTGCCGGTCGACGATGCACTCTCCAACGGGAAGAGCGGCATCTACGACACGCTGCGCTCGATGGCGCTGGTGCACCAGTCCGGTGGTGGCACCGGTTTCGGTTTCAGCCGCCTCCGCCCGAAGAACGACATCGTCCGCTCCACCATGGGCGTCGCCTCCGGCCCGGTCTCGTTCATGAGCCTGTTCGATGCCTCGACCGACGTGGTCAAGCAGGGGGGGACCCGCCGCGGCGCCAACATGGGAATTCTGCGGGTCGATCATCCGGATATCCTCGAGTTCATCGCGTGCAAGGACGACACGACCAAGATCACCAACTTCAACATCTCGGTCGCGGTGACCGACGCGTTCATGGCAGCCGTGGAATCCGACGGCTACTACGACCTCGTCCATCCCAAGACCGGCTATTCGACCGGCCAGCTCCGCGCCCGCGACGTCTGGCGGAAGATCATTCACGGCGCCTGGAAAACAGGGGAGCCGGGCGTGTTCTTCGTCGATCGCGCCAACTACTACAACCCGGTCCCCCACCTGGGCAGCTACGAGGCGACCAACCCGTGCGGCGAGCAGCCGCTCCTGCCCTACGATGTCTGCAACCTCGGGTCGATCAACCTCGGCGTTTTCGTCCGCGACGGCGAGATCGACTGGAGCCACCTCCGGCAGATCGTCCACCTCGCCACGCACTTCCTCGAGAACGTCATCGACGCCAATCAGTATCCGCTCAAGGAAATCGCCGATCTTGCGCAGCGGATCCGCCGCATCGGGCTCGGGGTCATGGGGCTGGCCGATGTCTTCGTGAAGCTGGGCGTGGCCTACGACTCGGAGGAGGGCGTTGCGCTGGGGCGGAAGATCCAGCAGTTCGTGGACGAGGAGGGCAAGGTCGAGTCCGAGCGGCTGGCGCGAGAGCGGGGCGTGTTCCCCGAATGGGAGCGGAGCATCTGGGGACCGGACGTGACCTGCGCCCGCGGACCCGACGGCGAGCGGGTCCGACCCATGCGCCGGCTCCGCAACTGCAACGTGACGACGGTCGCGCCGACCGGTACCATCTCCATCATCGCTGGCTGCAGCTCGGGCATCGAGCCGCTCTTCGCCGTGGCATTCATGCGAAACCAGGCCGGCGCGCTGATGCCGGACGTGAACGAGGATTTCATCGCCATCGCCAAGGCAGAGGGCTGGTACTCCGATGAGCTGATGCGGCGGATCGCGGAGGCGGGGCACATCGTGTTTCCTGAGGTGCCGGCGGCGTGGCAGGCAGTCTTCGTCACCGCCAACCACATCAAGCCCGAATGGCACATCCGGATGCAGGCGGCCTTTCAGGAGTACAACGACAGCGCGATCTCGAAGACCTGCAACTTCGCGAACGACGCCTCGGAAGCATACGTCGAGGAGATCTATCGCCTCGCCTATCGCCTCGACTGCAAGGGCGTGACGGTGTATCGCGACGGCAGCCGGGATATGCAGGTGCTCTCCACCGGCTCGACCGCCAGGAAGGTTCAGGAGCAGGTCGCAGGCACGCCGGCGGCGCTGGCCACGGTGCCGGCGGTCGAACCGGCCATACTCGCCGAGCTGCGGGGCCATGCGGCGGAGCTGGAAGCCGATAACGAGCGGCTCCGGCGCAGCGTGCTCGAGCTCGAGGCCGAAAGCCTGCAGCGGCGGCAGAAGCGCTCCCGGCCCGAGCTGCTGCGCGGCGCCACCCGCCGGCTCGAAACCCCGCTAGGCACGCTCTACGTCACCATCACGGAAGACGATCGCGGGCAGCCTTTCGAAGTCTTCATGAGCCTGGGCAAGGCGGGTGGAGCGCTCATGGCCGACGTCGAGGCGCTGGGACGGCTCATCAGCCTCGCGCTCCGGTCCGGAATCCCGATCAAGGAGATCTACCGTCAGCTCCGAGGGATCAGCTCCGATCGCGTCATCGGGCTCGGCCCGAACAAGGTGATGTCGGTGCCCGACGCGGTCGGCATCGCCATCGAGCGCTGGATGCAGGAGAAGCAGGGCATTCAGCAGGAGCTGCTGCCGGGTGCCGCCAGTGCGGCGCTTGCCGCACCGGTGGTGGCGCAGCGGGTGTCGTACGACGGTGCCACGGCCGAACAGATGATGCTGGGTGGGATGCAGGAGACGCTGTCGGGCGCCTGTCCCGATTGCGGATCGCAGCTCGAGTTCGCCGAGGGCTGTATGAAATGCCACGTCTGCGGGTTCAGCGAGTGCGGATGAGCGACTGACGCGCATGATCGCCTGCGCCGGTGCGGGTGCTTGGTCATTGCCGGAGCAGCAACCACCCGCTCCAATGATTCACGACCACCGTCCCGGCTTCGCGGTGCCCGATGAGCTGCGTAAGCGCCAGCGCCCCGGGGCGGAGCGCGGCGCTCGCCTCGCCACGGCCGACGGCCGTGCTGTCTCTGCTCCCAAGCATGCAGGCGAGGCAATGTCCCTGGCTCGAAATCG
>JACDDX010000020.1 GCA_013816685.1 Gemmatimonadales bacterium | reverse complement strand
GTGCGGGCCAGCCAGCGCCGGAGGGACGGGTCGTCGCTGCCGGACGGGGCAGCGGGCCCGTCGCGCAGCGCCGCGGCGCGCGCAATCTCCGCGTTCGAGCCCTTGAGGCCAGTCAGCACGGAGACCGGATCGCTGGTGAGCCACGCGGTGAGCAGGACGGGATCGCGCTCGCGCGGAACGATGCCGTGCACCTCGCTCTCCCCCAGCAGCTCGGGCAGCCAGATCTCGGCGGCGCCCACCTTGCGCCAGAGCGACGCCAGCACGACGGGAGCCCTGGCTGTGGCCAGGCCCTTGAACCACTCGTCGCGTACCCGCTCGGCGGAGAGCTGACGGAGCCCGGGGGCCGCCGCGCGCGCGGCGTCCCAGGTAGCCGCATCGATCCGGAAATCGAAGCGAGCGGCGAAGCGGAGCGCGCGAAGGATGCGAAGGTAGTCTTCCCGGAAGCGATGGGCCGGGTCGCCGACCGCGCGGACCAGCCGCCGCTCCAGATCGTCGGCCCCGTGAAATGGGTCGCACCACGCGGTTCGGAGCGGGTGGTAGGCGATGGCGTTGATGGTGAAGTCCCGCCGGGCGAGATCATCCGCGAGCGTGACGCCGAAGGCGACGACCGCATGCCGCCCGTCGGTCCGGACGTCGCGCCGGAACGTCGTGACCTCGCGCAGCCGGCGGCCGCGGTCCAGCACCCCGACGGTGCCGTGCTCGATACCCACAGCGATCGTGCGGCGGAAGAGCGCCTGCACCTGCCCGGGGGTCGCGGCGGTGGCCAGGTCGACCTCGTAACCGTCGGCTGCCGGGTCGATCAGCCGGTCGCGCACCGCGCCCCCGACGCACCAGGTCTCGTGCCCGGCGGCTTCCAGCCGCCGCACGATATCGACGACATCCTCATCAATGTTCAATTGCTGGGGGAGCGTCATGATTCGTAGGGCACGCCAGCCGACAGGGCGATTGCGAGCTCCATGCGCGCCTGTGATGGCGTGCGCGAGCCGGCTGGGGTTACGCCCATCGCCACCAGCCGGGCGCCGCCGCCTTCGAAAGCGTAGAGTGGCGTCACCGCTCCCTCGGGGCACCGGCTCGCCAGCACCACCGGCTTGCCTTCGTCGAGCCACCGTCGCACCGCTGGCACGACGCCGGGCGGTGCATTCCCGCTGCCGAACGCCACCAGTACGACGCCGTCGTGGCGGGGCCGTGCGAGATCGAGCATGGTGCCATCCTCGCCGACCACCGCGGGCACCAGCGCCACACGCGCGGTCAGCCCGCGCCGCGGCAGCAGCGGCGGCCCGACGCTGGAGCCGTGAGTGAACGAAACCTGTCCCTCACACACCCCACCCGCCTGGCCGGCATGCGGTGCGGCGAACGCATCGGGATCGGTCGCGTGGATTTTCACCGCGGTGCGACCCGCGAAGATCCGGCCGTGAAACACCACCATCGCGCCGCGTCCATCGCTGGCCGGTGACGCAGCGACGGCGGCCGCGTCGAGCAGATTGGCGGGTCCGTCCCAGTCCGGATCGCTCGACGTGCGCATGGCGCCAGTGAGCGCAATCGGCAGCCGGTGCTCCAGCGTGCGGTCCAGCAGGTACGCCGTTTCCTCCAGCGTGTCGGTGCCGTGAGTGATCACGATACCCTGCACCTCACCGCTCTCGGCCACGGCGCGCACCCGCTCGCGCAGCGCCCACAGCTTGTCGGGTCCCATGTGGCAGGCGGGGAGCGTGGCCCAGTCATCGATCCGGTACGACGCGATGCGCTCGAGGCCCGGCGCGAGGCCCACCAGCGCCGCCCCCCCGTGGCTCGGCACGTTGCCACCCGCCTTCGCGTCCCGGCGCATCGAGATAGTGCCGCCGGTGAACAGCAGGTGGATCATCCGCAGAGCACGCTGCCGCCGTTCACGTTCAGCACCTCGCCCGTGACGTGGCGCGCCAGTGCGCTGCAGAGAAACAGAATCGGCCCCGCGATGTCCGCCGGCGGGGGAATGCGGAGCAGCGGGATGGTTCGGCGGATCCGCTCGCGCTCGCTGTCCTGGCTGAACACCGGCGCGCACATCTCCGTGTCCACCCATCCCGGCGCGACACAGTTGACCCGCACCCCGGGCGCGCTCTCGATCGCCAGCGACTTCGTCAGCGCGATCAGCGCGCCCTTGCTCGCCGCATAGTCCGCATGGCCGGCCTCACCGCGCTGCCCGGCCGTGCTCGACACGAGCACGATGCGGCCGCCCGGAGCCATCAGGCGAAGCGCCGCACGCGTCGTGAGGAACACGGAGTCGAGGTTGGCCGCCATCGTCCTTCGCCAGCGATCCGGAGACATGTCGCCGAGCGAGACGTCGTCGGCCGGCCAGATGCCCGCGTTCGCGACGAAGATGTCGAGCCGCCCGAACGCTGCCGCGATGCGATCGAAAAGTCGGTCGACCACGCCCGCGTCGGCCAGGTCGCCGCTCTCGATCAATGCGCGGCGCCCCAGCGCCTCGACCTCGCGCCCCGTCGCCGCCGCCTCGTCGGCGCGGGTGTGACAGGTGAGCGCGATGTCTGCCCCGGCCTCGGCCAGCAGCAGCGCCGCCGCACGGCCGATCCCGCGGTTCCCCCCGGTGATCAGTGCCGCCTCTCCCTCGAGCGAGATCATGCGGGAGGGACCACCAGCTCTTCGACCAGCTCCACGAGCAGGTGCTGCAGTGTCAGATGCAGGATCTGGACGTCGCTCGTTTCATCGGAGGGCACGACGATCGCCACGTCGACGAGCGCTGCCAGCGGTCCCCCGCCCTTGCCCAGAAACGCCACGGTCTCCGTGCCCTGTACCCGTGCCGCGCGCGCAGCCGCCAGCAGGTTCCGGCTCTCTCCGCTGGTGCTGTGCAGAATCAGAATGTCCTCCGGGCCGCAGAGCGCTTCGACCTGGCGGGCGAAGACCTGCTCGAACTGTAAATCGTTGCCGATGGCCGTCAAAATGGAGCTGTCCGTGGTGAGGGCGAGCGCGGCCATCGCCCGGCGCGTGCGTCCGTAGCGCACCACGTATTCGGCGGCCAGATGCTGGGCATCCGCGGCGCTGCCGCCGTTGCCGCAGAACACCAGCGTCCCACCGCGCTCGAGCGCCGCAGCGTAACGCCCCGCGAGCGCGGCGACCGCCGGGACGAGCGCGCGAGTCTCGGCGATGGCGCACGCCAGCCGGTCGAGCCCGTCCTGGATTCGCTCGCGGCTCACGCCTCGCCCTCGAAGAGCCGTCGAATCTTCTGGCGCAGCGTCCGTTTGACGACCACGCCGGGCACCGGCTCGAGCGGTCGGTCCTCGAGGATCGCGCCGGGGTTGTGCACCACCAGCAGCTCGGCGACATCACGTGCACCCTGCCCCTCGAGCAGCCGATATCCGTTCGCCACGCTGCGATCGTCGCCGTGATTGTCGCCCGCAAGGATGTCGGCGAGACCCGCGGCCACGAGGTCGCGCGCCCGGTTACCCCGCGCCTGAGTGGTGCCGAGCGTCGTCGCGTCGATTTGCATGCGGGCACCGAGCTCGCGCCAGTATCGCACGGCCTCCACGCTGCACGACGAGTAACGCTCCGGGTGGGCAAGCAGCGGAACAAGGCCCAGCGAGAGCACCCGGACCAGCCCCTGGCTGATAGTCTCGAGCGCGACGGTGCGGGTGTACTCCACGAGCACGTAACGGGTGGCGCCAAGCGTGATGTACCTCGCGCGTCCGGCCACCGCGCTGAGCGGACGATCCAGCATCACCTCGGCGCCCCGGTGCAATCGGGGCAGTTCCGGGGCGCTCGCGGCGAGAGCGGTAAAGGCTGCGTCGTGCTCCACCGGCGCCACGGCCAATGCGCGGCTGGCCCTGACGTGCGGGGTGAGGCACACGTCGGTCACGCCCTGACGGGCCATGTCCTGCAGCACCCGCACCGACTGTTCGACGGACCGGGAGCCGTCGTCCACTGCCGGCAGCAGATGCGAATGCAGATCGATCACCGCCCGGCCCCACGCACCGGCAACAGTGTGCGGGCGAAGTCGCCGAGCTGATCGGGAGCGTGCTGCGCGCGCGCCAGGAGTGCCAGGGTGATGAGCGCGTCCGCGGCCAGCAGGTCGAGCGCCACGGACCGGTCGCCGGCCTGCGTGGCGACTCGTTCGAGCGCAGCGGCGCCCGCCGTTGCCAGGATGCCGTCAATCGATCCGTCAGCGGACACGGACTGGGCGAGTGCGGCCACCCGGGCGGCCAGCGCGGCAGGCGCTCGACCGGTGTGCCGGCCCACCCAGTCCAGGACCACCGCTAGGCGCCGACGCCTTCGGTGCGGCGGTTGCCCAGCCAGGCGGACACGAGGGCGGGCGTCGCGGAGCGTGCCTGGGTCAGCAGCGCCGGATCGCCGGCGCCGGCCGACGCGAAGTGGGGTCGGCCGCCCCCCTTGCCGCCGCTGAGCGAGGCGATCCGGTTCACGAGGTCGCCCGCCTTCCGTCCGGACCGCACGAGGTCGTCCGTCACACTCACATGGATCGCCCCCCGGCCACCGGTGCCGAAGAGCACGAGCACGGCGTTCTGTCGTCCCTCGCGAAAGGTATCGGCCAGCCGGCCGAGCTCGGCCCGGTCCTCCGAGAGGGTGTCCGCAACCGTCAGTTCGGTGCCATCGACTATCGCCGTGGTCCCTCGCATCTCGGGCACCCCACCACCCCGCTGCGCCTCGGCGAGCCGCGCCTCCAGCCGTTCGCGCTCCTCGACCAGTTGCTCGGCCCGGCGGATCAGCTGATCGGGTTGGGCCGCCCTGAGCACCTCGGAGAGCCGGGCCAGCCGCTGCTCCAGCTCGCGCACCTGCGCGAGAGCTCCCGCCCCGGTCACCGCCTCGATACGGCGAACGCCGGCAGCCACCCCGCTCTGCCCTGTAAAGCGGAAGCTTCCGACCTGGCCGGTGCTGCGCACGTGGGTACCGCCACAGAGCTCGGTCGAGGGCCCCATCCGGACGACACGCACGACGTCGCCGTATTTCTCGGAGAAGAATGCCATCGCGCCGAGCGCGAGCGCCTCCTGATAGGGCAGCTCGCGGGTCTCGGCCTGCCCGTTCTCCAGAATCAGGGCGTTCACCTCGGCTTCGATGGACTGCAGCGTGCCCGAATCGATCGGCCCGTGGTGCGAAAAGTCGAAGCGCAGCCGCTCCGGCTGCACCAGTGAGCCCTGCTGACGAACGTGCTCACCAAGCTGACGGCGCAGCACGTTGTGCAGCAGGTGGGTCGCACTGTGATTGCGCTCGATATGATGGCGGCGTGGCTCGTCGACGATGGCCCGGACATCGGTGGGCTCGAAGCGCTCGGCGAACGTGCCGCCGAGCACCGTGCCCCGCGGATCCTTGCGGACCGTGTCCACGAGCAGGCGCCAGCCCCGGCCTTCCAGCACGCCACTGTCGCTCACCTGCCCGCCCGACTCGACGTAAAACGGGTTCTCGCGCAGCAGGAGCTCGACCCGCGGTTCGTCCTGCCGGAATGCGAGGATCTCGGTGTCGGCAGTGGTGTGGTCATAGCCCACGAAACGCTGGCGACCGCCATCCACGTCCTCCCACTCGCCCGGCGTATGGAGCACGATCGCGGGAGCTTCGATCCTTCCGCTGGTGCGAGCCGCGCGCGAGCGGCCCCGTTGCCCCTCGAGTGCTCGCTCGAAGCCGGCGAGGTCGACCGCCACGCCGCGCT
Source organism: Gemmatimonadales bacterium (assembly GCA_013816685.1). Lineage (GTDB taxonomy): Bacteria > Gemmatimonadota > Gemmatimonadetes > Gemmatimonadales > GWC2-71-9 > JACDDX01. Next base: position 6,267 of record JACDDX010000020.1, on the reverse strand, counting down.
CACCGGCGATGATCTCGGTCAGGTCGATCGGGAAGCCGAAGGTGTCGTAGAGGCGGAACGCCTCCTCGCCCTCGATCGTCGTGATCCCTGCTGCGAAGAGATCGTCCAATCGCCGAAGGCCACCGTCGATCGTCTCGAGGAAGCGACGCTCTTCCGTCTCGGTCACCTCCCGGATGAATGCGGCGCGCGCTACGAGCTCCGGATAGGTCTCGCCGAGCTGGTCGACGACGACGTCCGTCAACCGTGCGAGCGTCGACTCCCGGCGACCGAGCAGCCATGCGTGGCGTACCGCCCGGCGAAGGATCCGGCGCAGGACATAGCCCCGGCCCTCGTTGCCCGGGTACACGCCGTCGGCAAGCAGTAAGCTGACTGCCCGCGCGTGGTCGGCGAGCACCCGGTAGGAGGCGCGGGAGGCGGCGCCCGCCGCGTCCCCGGGAATCGCGCGGTCGTAGGGTCGCCCGACCAGCTCGCCCACCCGGTTGATGAGCGGCAGGAACACGTCGGTGTGGAAGTTGTCGTCTTCCTCCTGCATGACGGCGGCAATCCGCTCGAGACCGGCGCCCGTATCGACCGACGGGCTCGGCAACGGCGTGAGGGTGCCATCCAGCGCGCGGTCGTACTGCATGAAGACGAGGTTCCAGATTTCGAGGAACCGGCCCGCCTCGGCGAGCTGCTCGAAATCCGCCTGGGGAATCACCTGCCCGGCAGCGGCGCCCGGCGTCCAGTCGAGATCGACGTAGATCTCGGTGCACGGCCCGCAGGGGCCGGTGTCGCCCATCTGCCAGAAATTGTCCGCGTCCCCAAGTGCGTAGATACGGTGGTCGGCGAGCCCGGATATCTCCCGCCAGAGCTGTCGCGCTTCAGTGTCGCTGTGATGCACCGTGACCCGCAGCCGCTCCGCCGGAATACCGAGATATTCGCGTCCGGTGATGAACTCCCACGCGAAGGCGATTGCGGCGCGCTTGAAGTAATCGCCGAACGAAAAATTGCCCAGCATCTCGAAGAAGGTGTGGTGCCGCTTGGTGTGCCCCACCTGCTCCAGATCGTTGTGCTTCCCTCCCGCTCTGACGCACTTCTGGCAGGTTGTGGCGCGCACGTACTCGCGGCGTTCCTGACCCAGGAAGAGCCGCTTGAACTGCACCATCCCGGCGTTGGTGAACAGGAGGGTCGGATCGTCGGCGGGCACCAACGACGACGAGGGCACCTCGCGGTGCCCCCGGGCGACGAAAAACTCGAGGAACAGACGGCGGATTTCGGCGGACTGCATCTGGAGAATATAGAGCGGCCGCGGCCTACGGCACCACCTTGCCGACGATCTCGGTCACCTGATGCCCGGTATAGCCGCGACGCGCCAGATAGGCGAGCAGCCGGCGGCGTTTGGCCTGGCGTGGCAAGGCACCAAGCTGCGCCGCCCGCTTCTCGGCCAAGGCGAACGCGGCCGCCCCGCGATCGCTGCCGTCCGGCCACTGGATGGCGATGGCCCGGTCGACCAGGGCACGGTCGACCCCCCTGGAGAGCAGGTCGCGGACGAGCCGAGCCGGCCCACGTCCGTTCGGTGCACGCGTCTGGACGTAGTGCAGCGCGTACGCGGCGTCATCGAGAAACCCGGCCGCCTCGGCGCGCACGAGTCCGGCCTCGACGGCGTCTTTGGCGTGCCCCCGGCGAACGAGGCGCCGCGCCAGGTCGGCACGCGCGTAGGCGCGGCGACCCAGCGCGCGAAGGATGGTGTGGTACGCCGCCTCTCGGTCGGCCGCCTCGGACAGACGCTGGCCTTGCTCCGAGTCGAGGTCCGCTCCCACCCGGATTCCCTCACCGGCGACCACCGTTCCGGAGACGGCGCCGAACCGGCCCCCGTCCACCTCGATCCGCACGACCCCAGGCTCGCGCGGATCGATGTCCAGCGCCGTGACTCGCACCTACTCCTCGCTCTCCTCAGCTCCCGCTCCCGCTCCCGCTCCCGCTCCCGCTGCCGCGCCGCCCGCCGTCCCGGCACCCGCACCGCCCGGCGCCCGCATGCCGAGCAGCTCTTTCACCTTGCCCTCGACCTCGGCCATGAGCGTGGTGTTGTCCTTGAGGAACAGCTTCGCATTCTCTCTGCCCTGTCCGATCCGCTGGTCGTTGTAGGAGTACCAGGCACCGGACTTCTGAATGATCCCGGCCTCGCTGGCGATGTCGACGAGCAGCGACGTGTGGCTGATGCCCTCGTCGAACATGATGTCGAACTCCGCCTGCCGGAACGGTGGGGCCACCTTGTTCTTCACCACCTTCACCCGCACGTGATTGCCGATGACGGTCTCGCGCTCCTTGACGGGCCCGATGCGGCGGATGTCCAGCCGGAGCGATGCGTAGAACTTGAGCGCTTTGCCGCCGGTGGTCGTCTCGGGGTTGCCGAACATGACGCCGATCTTCTCGCGGAGCTGATTGATGAAGACCACCGAGGTATTGGAGCGGTTGATGCCGCCGGCCAGCTTGCGGAGCGCCTGGCTCATGAGCCGGGCCTGCACGCCGACGCTGGAATCGCCCATCTCACCTTCGATTTCGGCCTTGGGCACCAATGCCGCGACCGAGTCGATGACGACGAGGTCGACCGCACCCGAGCGAACCAGGATGTCCACGATCTCGAGCCCTTGTTCGCCGGTATCGGGCTGCGACACCAGCAGATCTTCGACGTTCACACCGAGCTTGCGGGCGTAATCGACATCGAGCGCGTGCTCCGCGTCGACGTACGCGGCGACTCCGCCCATCTTCTGGACGTTGGCGACGAGGTGCAGACACAGGGTCGTCTTGCCGGACGACTCCGGCCCGTAAATCTCCGTGATTCGCCCCCGAGGTACACCGCCGATGCCGGTGGCAGCATCGAGATTGATGGCGCCGGTGGGGATGGCCGGCACCCGCACGCGGGGGCTGTCGGCGCCCATCCGCATGATCGAGCCTTTGCCGAGTTGCTTCTCGATCTGAGTGATGGCCAGTCCGAGTGCCTTGCGCCGGTCGGCTTCAAGCCGGGTTTCGTCAGGTGCCATTGCCGCCTCGTGCTGATGTGGCTGATTTTGCTACACAGAGTAGACGTGCAGTAGAATAGTACCGAATAAGATCCGAAGCAATGGTATCGGCTTGTACAGTATTCAGTCACATTACTAGCGCTGCGGTTCTCGGAGCAGCCGCCAGGCATCTGCCACATGTTCAATGTCGAAGCGCCCGGTTTCCGCTTCACTCAGTGCCACGACGTCGAACCGGTACAGGTCTGCCGGACGTCCGAACCGCAGACGCCAGAGTTCCGCCGCCTTGGCAATCGAACGCTGCTTCGGCCGTGACACCGCTTCCAGCGCCGTTCCGCATACGACCGACCGCCGGGTCTTCACTTCGATGAAGGCGACGACTGCACCCCGCCTTGCCACGAGGTCGACATCGTGCCGCCCCAGCCGGAATCGATGCGCCTCGATGTTCCAGCCGCAGCTGATGAGGTAACCCATCGCCGCACGCTCACCGGCGAGCCCGCGTATCTGTCGGGGATCCGACCAGTCGCCGACCGGTACGAATTGACGGCGAGCGGGCATGCGCGACGATAGTGCGGGCCGTGGCGTCTGCAGACATCGTATTGTCGCGTGGCAGGACAATAACGAGCACGATGGTGCCCTGGGTGCAGCGCGAGCGGGCGACCGTCAGAAGTCGTACTGGAAGCCGAGCTGGAACCGGCGCGGATCGCTGGTGACGCACGTGGCGTGGGCGAAGTTCGGGTTCGGCGACCCGTCGCCATTGCGAAACGTCTCCTGGAAGCAGCCGAGGTTCTGGGTATTGAGCGCGTTGAACAGGTCGCCGGTGATGCCCAGCCGGGTGCCACCGAAGTCGGGCAGATCCTTCCTGACCCGGAGATCGATGTTCCTGAAGGGGGGCGTGTGCTCGAAGCCCAGATTGACGCGCTCGGTGCCGGTGCCGCCGACGAAGCTCACCTTCCGATACGGCGTGCCGCTGGCCACGGTGGCCAGTCCACTGAACTGGATGCCGAACACAAATGGCAGGTCGGCGACCCAGTTCACCACCACGCGATGCCGCCGGTCGTCATCGATCGGGTGCCTGCGGTTGAACCCGGCGGTGATCGTCGGGAAGCTGAACAGCGCGCCGCCTTCAGTGGAGGCCCACGACAGGGTGTAGGCAATGCCGGCGCCCCAGCCGAACTCCCCGCTCCTGTGGTAGGGTCGGTCCACGCGTGCCTCCACCCCATCGTACCAGTTCCGTACGCTGTTGTTGCCCACGAGCACGTTCTGGTAAGGGGTTGCGACCGACTGGCAGCAGTCATTCGTGGCCGGATCGAGCGCCACGTTCGCCCACTCATAGCTGAAGCCGTTGCGCCCCCGGATCCCGGTGTAGACCAGCGACGTCGCGATGGTGCCGAAGTTGTGGCGGACGCCGCCGCTGAACTGATACGACTTGGGCGGCTTGAGGTTGTTCGGGAGCAGGAACACCTCTTGGGGCGGCGTCAGACCGAAGCCGAGGATCGACGCGAGTCCGGCCCGGCTGAGATAGGTCGGATCCCAGGCGATGGTGCCGTTGCCCCCATCGGAGGAGAAGTTGAAGAAGTGGCTCGGGTGCTGCCGGCGGTAGGTCTCGTCGACGAGCGAGTTGAAGCCGATTCGGTCGTAGAAAACCCCGACGGCGGCGAAGAGGGACGTCCGTTGGTGTGCATCAATCGTATAGCTGAAGCCGAGCCGGGGCTGGAACGCACCCGCGAACGCCTTCCGCCGGGTGCCGTCGGTGAAGTAGCGCGACGGATCGATGTCGATGAAGAGCGCGTCCCGCAGTGCCACCAGTGAGTCGCGGGTGGCCGGGGGTGTCACGTACTTGCGGTCGTACATGCCGGACTCGTAGTCCCAGCGGATGCCCAGGTTGAGCGTGAGCGCCGAGGTAGGGCTCCAGTCGTCCTGCAGGTAGAGACCGAGCTGGCTGTTCCTGCCGTTGATCATCGGATTGCCGGTGCCGATCTGCGCCTGCACCGGAAAGGCGAATCCGTTGCTGCTGCTGAACGTGAAGGTCGGGTTCTCGTTCAACTGCCTGTCAATGTTGTACCGGAGAAGGTCGACGTTGCCGCCGATCTTGATGACGTGCGCGCCACCGGCGTGCAGCCCCGAGTAGGTCCACGCATCGCGCAGTGAAAGTCGTTTCTGCTGGAAAGTCTGCCGCGAGTCGCCGCCACCGATCCGGCCGATGCCGGGGTACTCCTGACCCGGGGTGACGAGGTCGAACGGCTCGGGATTGAGCTGGTACCACTGATAGCCGATCAGCGACTCGTTGAGCCAGTCGTGGCCATGGACGGTGTGCCTGAGGCCGCCGTCGATCACGTTGTTCCGGAGATTCTCGCCGGCCTGGAAGGCCCGGAAGGTGTCGCTGAACTGACCGCCGAACCCACGGCGGTCGGTCTCGTGACGCACGGTGGTGCTCAGCTCGACCCGCTGCTTCTCGCCATGATTGTAGCTCAGCTTGCCGAAGAACAGGCTGGAGCGGAATGGGGACGAGTGCGACTCGCCCTGCAGGGCCGCGATGTTCGTGGGCCAGGCCGTGGAGTCGCCGTTGAAGCGGGTGATGCCCTGCCGGTTCTGGTAGTTGCCTTCGTACGCGCCGAACACGAACAGCTTGTTCTGGACGAGAGGCCCGCCGCCGCTGAACCCGGTCAGCACCCGGCTGTATTCCGGCTTCTCAACAGGCGTGGCCCTGAGGGTATCATGCTCGTCGGCGAGCTGAAAGGTGTCGAGCGCCACCAGCGACTGGCTCTGAAACCCGCTGAAGACGCTGCCCCTCCACTGGTTTCCACCCGATCGCGTGATGGCGGTGATGATCGCGCTCGACGCCTTCCCATATTCGGCCTTGAAGTTATTGGTGACGATGCGGACTTCCTGCAGTGCATTCCGCGGGAACGGATTGCCGCGACTGCGGTCCTGTCCAACGATGCCGCCGACAGTGATGTCGTTCTTGAGCGAGCGGCCGTCCACGAAGACGTTGATGGCGTCGGCCGGCAGCGCGCCCGAGGCAAACGATTTGTCGGTGCCATTGATCCGGTCGGGCGTGAGCCGCACGCCGGGCGCCAGTTGGGCGAGGTCGAGGAAGTTGCGGCTGCTGGACGGCAGGGCCTGGATCTGCTCGAACGTCACGGTGGTGGCGTTCTCCGGCGTCTCCATCGCTGTGGCCGGTCCCGCCCTGGCCATACCCTCTTCTCGCTGGTTTGCGCCGGGCGTCAACCTACGGACACTGTCGGTGCTGGTCTGCGCCCGTGCTGAC
>JACDDX010000310.1 GCA_013816685.1 Gemmatimonadales bacterium | reverse complement strand
GACGTGGACTGCGCCGGCGTCCTCCTCGAGACGGTCGGCGCGGAGCCGGATCTGGTCGGGTGACTCTTCGCCGCTCGCGTAGAGCACGGTGCGGCCGGCCGCCTCCAGCCGGGCCGCCGCCTGGAGCAGCAGCGTGCTCTTGCCGATGCCCGGCTCACCGCCGATCAGCGCCATGCTGCCGGGAACGATCCCGCCACCGAGCACGAAGTCGAATTCGGGGAGGCCGGTGCGCCAGCGCTCGAGCGGCGTCGTGGCAACATCGCGGAGGCGGGATGGCTTGGGTGCCGAGCCCTGGGCCCGGCGAGCGCCACGGGCGGAGCCGGAGGCCGAGGGGAGCACCAGCGGCTCCTCGGACACCGAGTTCCACGCGCTGCACGCTTCACAGCGACCAACCCACTTGGGATGATCGTGCCCGCACTCGGCGCACCGGTAGATCGACCGTGCCTTGGCCACTCTACCGATACCCCCGCTGGTGCGTCGCCCGGTTATTCGCCATCGTCACGGTTGGTGAAGTTGTCGAAGCGGGTGTACTCGCGGATGAACCGGAGCTGCACGTCGCCCGTGGGGCCGTTGCGGTTCTTGGCCAGCATGATTTCGGCGACCCCGCGCTTCGATTCGTCTTCGCGGTCGTAATACTCCGGCCGGTGGATGAACAGCACGAGGTCGGCGTCCTGCTCGATGGCGCCCGAATCGCGGAGGTCGGAGAGGATCGGTTTCCGCTCCCCGCCGCGCTGCTCTGACGCCCGGCTCAACTGCGACAGCGCGACCACCGGCACCTCCAGCTCGCGCGCCAGCGCCTTGAGCGAGCGCGAGATGTCGGAGATCTCCTGCACCCGGTTCTCCGCCCGTTCCGGACTGCGCATCAACTGGAGATAATCCACGACCACCATCTTCACGTCGTTGTCGATTTTCAGCCGGCGCGCCTTGCTCCGCATTTCGAGCAGCGTGATGCTGGGCGTGTCGTCGATCCAGAGCTGATAGGTCTGGAGAATGCCGGCCGCCCGCGCGAGCTGGGTGAAATCGGAGTCGCGCAGGGACCCCTGCCGCACCCGGTGGCTGTCTACCCTGGCCGTCGCGGTGAGCATGCGCTGCACCAGGGACTCCTTCGACATTTCCAGCGAGAACACCGCAACGCCCTGGCCTTCCGCCGCCGCGTTGGCCGCGATGTTCAGCACGAACGCGGTCTTGCCCATCGACGGCCGCGCTGCGATCACGACCAGCTCGCTCGGCTGAAAGCCCGAGGTGAGCGCATCCAAGTCTAGGAACCCGCTCGGCACTCCGGTAATCGCTTTGCCGCTCTTCTGGAGCGTTTCGATGCGCTCCATCGTGGGCCACAGCATCTCCTTGATGCGGGTGAAGCCCTCGCTGCCGCGGCTCTGCGAGATCTGAAAGATCCGCGACTCCGCGGTATCGAGGAGATCGTTGGCCGTGGAGTGCCCGTCGTAGGCTTCGGTGATGATGGTGGTGGAGGCTTCGATGAGCCGCCGCAGAATCGCCTTTTCCTTGACGATGCGCGCGTGGAACTCGATGTTCGCCGCCGTCGGCACCGAATCCACCAACTCGGCCAGGTACTCGAGGCCGCCCGCCACATCCAGCTCGCCCCGGCGCAGCAACTCGTCGCGCAGCGTGATCGGGTCGATGACGGTGCGCCGCTCGGTGAGCGCGAGCATCGCCCGGAAGAGCCGGCGATGGCCCTCCCGGTAGAACATCCCGTCCTCGACCAGCTCCGCGGCCCTGAGCGCCGCGTCCTGATCGAGCAGCATCGCCCCGAGCACCGCCTGTTCAGCCTCCTGGCTCCAGGGCGCGGCGCGGCCGACGTACGGGTCAGCGGTCGAGTAGCTGTCGGGCGATACGGACGTCATCCCAGGTCGGCTTCTTCCAGTTCGGGTTCCTGAGCAGCGCCGCGGGATGATAGGTCACGATCAGCGGAATGCCGTCGTACGCGTGCACCTTGTTACGGAGCTCGCCCAGACTCTTCTTCACCCCGAGCAGCGCTTCGGCGGCGGTCCCGCCCATGGCGATGATGACCCTGGGGCGCAGCAGCTCCAGTTGGCGGTGCAGATAGGGAATGCAGGCGGCGATCTCGTCCGGCAGCGGCTTCCGGTTCTGCGGCGGCCGGCACTTCACGACGTTGGTGATGTACACCGAAGTCCGCGGGACTTCAATAGCAGACAGAATGCCGTCGAGGAGCTGGCCCGCCTGCCCCACGAAGGGCCGCCCGCTGGCGTCCTCGTTGGCCCCCGGCGCCTCGCCCACCAGCACCATTCGCGCGTGCGGATCGCCTTCGCCGGGCACCGCCTTCGTGCGACGCGGACAGAGAGCGCAGCAGAAGGTGGTTTGGATCCGCTCCGCCACCGCCTCGAGCGACGGGAGCCGCTCCAGATCGCCACCCAGCAGCGCGCGCGAGGGGCGCACGACGGTGAGGCCCGGCCCCGGAATGGCCGGCGCAGCCTTCATCCATTTGGCCGCCGGAGCATCCGCGGCCGGATCCGATGCTGCGTCCTTCGCGGGCGGTGTTCGTGCTGCGGTCTTCGCGGCTCCGCGCTTCGGCATCGTGTCGTCCAGCGGTTCATCGGGCACCGGA
>JACDDX010000019.1 GCA_013816685.1 Gemmatimonadales bacterium | reverse complement strand
CGCCAGGGCGATATCCGGTCGATCGTTGATCAGCACCGGAATCCTGAGCGCCGCGATCAGCGCGCGCGCGAGTTCCGCCTGCAGGCGTGGCGACGTCTCCTTGAGCCGCAACTGCACCGCGCTCGCGCCGCCGCGCTCAGCCCCCTGCGCCAGCGCGACGAGGTCGCGACCGGCGACGAGTCGGTCGTCGGTGACGAGCATCAGCCGCACGAGCGACGCTACATTAGGTGCCATGCCGACCCCTCCACCTCGAATTCAGGGCATTCGCGGCGCGACCACGGTCACCCATAACGAGGCGTCGGAGATCCTCAGCGCGACCGACGAGCTGCTGCGCACGCTGATCGAAGCCAACGAACTCGCCCCCGACGACATCGTGAGCGCCTTTTTCACGGTCACTCATGACCTCGATGCAGCCTTCCCCGCTCGCGCCGCCGAGGAGTATGGCTGGAATATCGTTGCCCTCCTGCATGCCACCGAGATCCCGGTCCCGGGCTCGCTGCCCAGGTGCATTCGCCTGCTCGTGCACGCGTATACGTCCCGGGGACGGAAGGAAATCAAGCACTGCTATCTGCGGGGAGCCACGGCGCTGCGGCCCGACCGCGCGTGACGCCACCGACAACGACCCAAGCCGCCGTGCGCGTGACCGCCCGCGGAGCCGAGCGGTGGGCGCGCGGCCATCCGTGGATCTACCGGAGTGACGTAACCGGCGGTGCAGGAGTGGCGGGGCTGGTGCGCGTCGAGGATCCGCGGGGCCGTTTCATCGGCCAGGCACTCTCCTCGCCGGCCAGCGAGATCCGGCTGCGCCTGCTGGAACGCACCGATCGCAGGGTCGATCGGGGCTGGTGGCGGGAGCAGATCGCGGCAGCCGCCGACCGCCGGCGCGGGATTGACGCCGACGCATGGCGCGGGGTGCACGGCGAAGGTGATGGCCTCCCGTCACTGATCATCGATCGCTACGACCGCTGGGTCGTCGCCCAGTTCCTTTCCGCCGGCCTTGAGACCATGCGAGACGATCTTCTCGGCGCAATCGATGACGTGCTCTCGCCGGCGGGCGTGCTCCTGCGCCACGACGTACCCGTCCGCCGACGGGAAGGTCTCCCCTCCGAGCCCGAGCTCGTCGTGGGTGAGGTCCCGGACCAGATCGAAGTGCGCGAAGGCGCCGTCCGCTACCTCGCCGCGCCCTGGACCGGGCAGAAGACCGGCGCGTTTCTCGATCAGCGGCCGAACCGGGTGCTCGCCGGGCAGCTTGCGCGCCCGGGTGGGCGCGCGCTCGACTGCTTCGCTTACCATGGGTCCTTCGCGCTGCACCTCGCTCGGCATGCCGCCCACGTGCTCGCGCTCGACGCCAGCACGGCGGCCCTCGAGCGGGTGGCGGCGAATGCCGCGCTCAACAACCTGACGAACATCGAGGCGCGGGAGGCCGACGCCTTCGAGGCGCTGCGCGGATTCGCCCGCGGGTCGGAGCGCTTCGACACCATCGTGCTCGATCCCCCGGCCTTCGCGAAGTCGCGAGCCAGCGTGCCGGATGCGCTCCGCGGTTACCGCGAGATCAACCTGCGCGCGATGCGCTGCCTCGCCCCCGGCGGCATCCTCGTCACGGCGTCGTGTTCATTTCATGTGCGGCTGCCCGAGTTTCTTCGCATGCTCGCGGACGCTGCGGCCGACAGCGGACGGCGCCTCGCGCTCCTTCGCGTCCTCGGCCAGAGCGAAGATCACCCGGAGTTGCTCACCGTGCCTGAAACCGGCTACCTCAAAGGTGCGGTGCTCCAGGCCTACGACGTTTCTTCGCGTTGACACGAACCGCCGCGGGCGCGAATTTTCAGCGTTGCCCGTGTCGTTCGCTCTTGCTCCTCCCTCATCCGCGCCCATACCGTGATCCTTTCGATTGCCGCCATCCGCGCGCCCGCGCCACTCGCCCCATGGGCGAGCGGCTTGGAGTCCGGATGCTGACGGCCGCCGAGATCCGGGTCCGTCCGCGTCGGCGTCGGTCGCCGTACTCCGAGAAGCAGCACTATCAGGAGTACGTGCTCCAGCGGATCGAGGGTTACAAGAATTCGATCGGCCGCGACGAGCTCCTGCGGCTCGGCGATGAGGCGGCCGCGGATCTGCAGGCCGCCTCCGAAGGTCAGTTCGTCCTCACCGAAGTGCTGATGCTGGAGTCCGTGGACCGGCTCATCATGCGGCGGCTGTCGCTCCGTTCGTTTCCGAAGTGGCGGCAGCATTTCGTGCGGATGCGGACCGCGCAGCGGACGCCGATCCACTGGGGACTGGAGCCGCACTGTCCCGTATCCTGGCTGCTGCCGCGCCTCGAGCCGGACGACGCGGCGCTCGTCATCGGCCGCGGGGCGGAGCCGACCGCCTATCTACTCGCCGCGTACGACGTCGCCGTAACCTATGTGGCAGCCGACATCGGGAGCGTCGAGCAGGTCGAATCCCGGATGGCCTGTGAGGCGCTCGCGAGCCTGTTCGAGGGCTTCGTCACCCCACTGGGGCCCACCCTGCCCGCCTTTCTCGCCTGCATCCGCGACCTCGACGTCGTCGTCATCGATCTCGACGCACTCGCGGACGTCGACCCCGACGAGCGTTGCGAACTGATCGCCGACCTGCAGGCGCGGCTCCGCGCGGGCGGTGTTCATGTGCTGCTGCCGACCAGTCCGCGACTCGCCCCTGGTACCCTGCTGCCCCACTACGATGGCTGGACGATTGAAGAGGGCTCCCGCCGCCGGCGCCGAGCCGGTGCGCTGCGTCCCCCTGACGGTCTGATCCTCTGTCGGGCGCCGTGTCCGGACGACGCCGTCTGAGCGCAGGTTGCCGCGTCGAACCGACACGGCCGCCCCCGCTCTTCGCGGCTAAGATAATACAGACCAGCGTCTTCTCACGTTTGGGCTTCTGGCACGCGCGCTGCCTCGGGCAGGTGCTCGCGCAGCACGATTCCGCCGGCCAGGAGCCCACATGCCCCCGCTCACCAATCCAGACGAGTCCGAACCCCGCGGTATCGTCATCACGACCGGCCCGTCCGAGCCCCGCCCGGTGCGCTTCTGGGCGTACCTCTGGGCGGCCGACGAAGAGGCCGACTCCGACCATTGGCACGATCGGGTGCCGGCGGAACGCGCGGCCTGAACCCACCGTTTGATCGATTGCTGTCCAAAGCCCCCGGACTCACCTCCGGGGGCTTCTTCATCGCTTGCAACGGCTGCGAGTTAGGTCTAAACTCCGCTCCAACCCCTCTCACCGAGTCCTGGTCCTGATGCCGACTCTGACCGTCAACGGCAACCCCGTTTCATTCGAGCCCGGCGCCACCGTCCTAGAGGCCGCGCGTGCCTCCGGGATGGACATCCCGACGCTCTGCTGGTATCCCAAGCTTCCGATCGTCGGGAACTGCCGCATCTGCCTGGTATCGGTGAAGGGTCAGAACAAGCTGCTCCCCGCCTGCGCGACGCCCGCGGCCGACGGCATGGTCATCGAGACCGAGTCGGAGTCGGCGGTCGAGAACCGCCGCGGCGTGCTGGGCTTTCTGCTGGAGCGCTATCCGGCGGAGCATCTTCAGAATGGCGGCCGGGCCCATCCCCGCAATGAATTCGAGCAGTACGTCGCCCGCTACGACGTGCCGGTCCGCGCCCATCACGATCTCCCGCTCCGCACCGGTGACGAGCGCCCGGGCGACGTGATGATCCAGCACGACATGACTACCTGTATTCTCTGTACCCGCTGCGTGCGCGCCTGTGAGGATATCCAGGAGGTCGGCGTGCTCGACGTCGGGCTGCGCGGTGAGCACGCGCAGATCATCGTCGGGGGCGATGGCGATCCCGACCACGCCGGGTGTACCTGGTGCGGTGAGTGCGTCCGGGTCTGTCCCACCGGGGCCATCTTCGAGTTCATCCCTCGTCAGCGTTTCGGCTCCGAGGCCGTCCGCGAGCCGGACAGGATCGCCCGCTCCGTGTGTCCCTATTGCGGCGTCGGCTGCCAGATCGATCTGCACGTCAAGGACGGCGACCTCATGCGGGTCACCTCCCCCTGGATCGAGGAGAACACGCCCAACCAGGGCTCGACCTGCATCAAGGGCCGCTTCGGGACCGACTTCGCCCAGCATCGCGACCGGCTCACCGTACCCCTCATCCGCAAGGGCTGGATGTGTCAGGACGGCCAGTGGCTCTGGACCGGCGACCTGCCACAGCGCCGCGAAGGTCCGTGGCTGACCATCGAAGAGATGGGCCATCGGAAGAAGCCCCGCGCGCCCGAGCGGCAGATCGGCCAGGCGCCGCTCACCGGGAAGAAAGTGCCGGCCGACGATGACGTGCGCGACCGCGTGGCGACGCCGCCAGGCTGGTACAGCGCCTTCCGCGAGGCCACCTGGGACGAGGCGCTCAGCCTCGCTGCACAGCAGATCCTCCGCATCCGCGATACTCTGGGGCCGAACGCGCTCGCCGCGCTCAGCAGTGCCAAGTGCAGCAATGAGGACAACTACGCCTTCATGCGAATGATCCGCGGCGGCTTCGGCACCAACAACGTGGATCATTGCACCCGGCTCTGTCACTCGAGCTCGGTGTCGGCCATGAACCGGGCGCTCAGCACGGCCGCCGCTTCCGGATCGATGCGGGAAATCGAGGAGGCGACGGACGTCATCTTCATTTCCGGCGCCAACACCACCGAGACCCATCCGGTCTTCGGCGCGGGAATCAAACGCGCCATCGCGCGCGGCGCCAAACTGATCGTCGCCGACGTGCGTCGGATCGAGCTGGCCGAGCTGGCCGACGTGCATCTCCAGCTGATGCCGGGCAGCGACGTCGTGCTCTACAACACGATGATCAACTACATCATCGAGGCGGGGCTCGCCGACCAGGAGTTCATCCGGGCCCGCACCCGCGAGTTCGACAAGCTGCGCGACGCCGTGCGGCCCTACACGCTCGCCATGGGCGAGAAGATCACCGGCATCCCCCGGGAGACGATCCGCGAGGCCTCGGAGCTCTACGCCCGCGGGCCTCGCACCTCCACCCTCTGGGCGATGGGCCTGACGCAGCACGCCACCGGTACCGACATCGTCGCCAGCCTGCTCAATCTGCTGCTGGTCTGTGGCATGATCGGCAAGTGGGGCGCGCAGATGATGCCGATCCGGGGGCAGAACAACGTGCAGGGCGCCAGCGACGTCGGTGCGATTCCGTTCGCCTACACCGACTACCGCCCCGTCTCCGATCCTGCGGTCCGGGCCGAGTACGCCGCGGCCTGGCACGTCCCGGAGGAGTCGCTCTCGCTGACCAAGGGGCTGATGGTCACGGAGATGACCCAGGACGACAGCCCGATCCACGGCCTCTACATCATGGGCGAGAATCCGGTCATCTCCGATCCCAATATCGCGCACGCGGAATCGTGGGTCCGCGGGCTCGAGTTCCTCGCGGTGCAGGATCTTTTCCTGACGGAAACCGCGCGCTGGGCGGACGTCGTGTTCCCCGGCAGCTCGTTCGCCGAGAAGCAGGGGACGTACGTCAACACCGAGCGACGCATTCAGTTGGCCGAACCTGCGATCGATCCGCCCGGCGAGGCCCGCTGCGACCTCGACATCCTTATCGACCTCAGCAATCGGCTCGGTCTCCGGACCGATTGGACCGGGCCCGAGGACGTCATGCGCGAGATCGCCAGCGTCACACCCTCTTGGCGCGGCGTGACTTATCCGGGGCTCAAGGGTGGCGGCCTGCAATATCCGGTGCCGGAGCAGGGCCATCCCGGAACGGCATTCCTCTTCGATGATGCGTTCCCGACGCCCGATGGCAAGGCGCTCTTCGTCCCGGTGGAGTATGTGCCGCCCGAGGAGCTGCCCGATGACGAGTATCCGTTCGTGATGGGGACCGGGCGGCAGCTGGTGCACTGGCACACCGGCACCATGAGCCGTCGGTCCACCGGCCTCGATTCACGGGAGCCGGTGCCGATCGTCGAGATCAACCGCCTCGATGCCCTCGAGCTCAGGATCCAGGATGGCGATCCGGTTCGGGTCACCTCACGCCGCGGCTCGATGCTGATCGGCGCGCGCCTCTCGGAGCGCCAAGCCCGGGGTCAGGTCTTCATCCCGTTCCACTTCCGGGAGGCCGCCGCGAATCTGCTCACCAACCCCCGACTCGATCCGTACGCCAAGATCGCGTCGTTCAAGATCAGCGCGGTGAAGGTCGAACCGGTCTACGCGGCGGTCACCACAGGCTGACCGCGTCCCGATCGGATGCGTCGGACCCCGTCCCCGGTGGCCCCCCAGCGGCTTCCGGGGACGGCTTATATTGGGGCCGGTCTTTCCCTCGAGGCTCGATGCGAGCGGTCGTGAAACGCGGTGCGGAACCGGGCATGGACGTCCACGATGTCCCGGCTCCGGTCTGCGGCCCCTCCGATGTGATCATCAAGGTTCACTTCGCCGGTGTCTGCGGCACCGATCTCCACATCTGGGAGTGGGACAGCTGGGCCAGCGCACGTCTGCGTCCGCCGGTCATTGTCGGACACGAATTCGCCGGCGAAATCGTCGAACTGGGCCGGGAAGCGGCCGCTGCCGGCCTGCTCGCGATCGGCGATGCCGTCACGGCCGAAGGCCACATCGTCTGCGGTCACTGTCTGCAGTGCCGGCTTGGCGCGGCCCATCTCTGCCGCCGCACTCAGATCATCGGTGTCGACCGTGACGGCGCGTTCGCGGACTTCATCGCCATGCCCGCGTCGAACGTGATGAAGCTGGACGGCATTCCCTGCGAGATCGGCGCGATCATGGATCCGATCGGCAATGCGGTGCACACGGTGCTCGAAGGCGAATCGGTCTCGGGCAGCAGCGTGCTGGTGCTGGGGTGCGGGCCGATCGGCTGCTTTGCCGTTGGAGTGGCCCGTGCGGCAGGGGCCTCCCTCGTCGTCGCCAGCGACTTTAACGAGCGGCGGCTCGCGCTCGCGCGGGCCATGGGTGCACAGCTCACCCTCAACCCGGAGCGCGACGATGTCGTCGCCCGGGTCCGCGAGCTCACCAGCGGCGACGGCGCCGACCTCGTCTGCGAGATGAGCGGGCACCCGAGCGGCCACGCCCAGGCCTTCGCCGCTGCCCGACTCGGCGGCCGTGTGAATCTCCTGGGTACGCCGAGCCGGACCACCGAAGTCGACTTCGCCCGCGAGGTCATCTTCAAGGGCCTCACCCTCTACGGCGTTACTGGCCGCAAGATGTACCAGACCTGGCACCAGATGCGCCGCTTCCTCAAGGCGGGGCAGTTCGATCCCCGTCCCGTCATCACCCATCGCTTTCCGCTCGAGGGAATCGGGGACGCGATCCGCGTCATCAAGGAGGGTCAGGCCGGCAAAGTCATCCTCGAGGTAGCCCATGATTAGAGGTAGCCCCACGGGTGCCGCGCTCGACGCACGACTCCGCGGGGAGCTCGAGCGATTCCGGCAGGACGGGATCTACAAAAGGCTGAACTACCTCGATAGTCCGCAGGGGGCGCGCGTCGTCATGGAAGGACGGGGCGACGTGATCATCCTGTCCTCCAACAACTACCTCGGCCTGGCCTACCAGTCCGAGGTCGTCGCGGCCGGAAAGGCCGCGCTCGACCGCTTCGGCGCGGGCACCGCCTCGGTGCGCTTCATCTGCGGCACGTTCACGGTGCATAGGGAGCTGGAGGCTGCATGCGCCCGTCTGGTCGGCACGGAGTCCTCGCTCAGCTTCGTGAGCGCATGGAACGCGAATGAGGCGGTTCCCGGAACGCTCCTCACCGAGCACGATCTCGTCATCAGCGACCAGCTCAACCACGCATCCATCATCGACGGCATCCGACTCGCCAAAGCGATCACGAAGTGCCAGACCGCGGTATACAAGCACGCCGATCTCGCCGATCTCGGGGCGCGGCTCGCCGCCGCCGGCGACCGACAGGTCAAGCTGGTCGTCACCGATGGAGTCTTCTCCATGGAAGGATCCATCGCGCCGCTGCCCGACCTGCTCGAGGTCTGCCGACGGCACGACGCCGTGCTCGTCGTGGACGACTCCCACGCCACCGGGGTTCTTGGCGCCACCGGCCGCGGGACCGCCGAGCACTTCGGTCTCGAGGGTCAGGTGCCCATCATCACCTCGACCCTCGGCAAGGCGCTCGGCGGCGCGGCCGGTGGATTCGTGGCCGCCTCCGCCGCCGTCTGCGACTATCTCACGCAGCGGGCCCGGACGCAGCTATTTTCCAACGCGCTGCCCCCGACTGTCGCCGCGAGCGCTCTCGCCAGTATCGAGTATCTCGAAGCACATCCCGAGCGCGTGACGGCGCTTCGGGAGAAGGCCCGGTACTTCCGCGAGGGGCTGCTGAGCCTGGGATTTCACCCGCTGCCGGGAGAAACCCCGATTATTCCGGTGATCCTCGGCGAGACGGCCGCCGCCATCCGCATGAGCGATCTTCTGCTCGACGCCGGGGTGTTCGTGACCGGCTTCGGCTTTCCGGTTGTTCCGCAGGATCAGGCACGCGTGCGCTGCCAGGTCTCCGCCGATCATACCCGCGATGATCTCGATTTCGCGCTCGCCGCGTTCGCCCGCGTCGGACGAACGCTTCGACTGATCTAGCGTCCGGCAGGTCACCCCGGGCCCGCTCTTTGCACCCGCGCCCCTTCCGAAGCGCAGGGACCACGCGGGGCGGCCTGCAGTATCTCACGAAAAATCAACAGCTTCTACCCGCCTCCGACGCTGCTCTCTCGTCGCGTTTCGAGCATGAGTTCCCGCATTTTGACGCACCCCATCCGGAGGCAGTCTGCGATGCGCATGGTCATCCGAAGCTTTTCGGCCGCAGTGCTGGCCCTCTGCGCGGGGGTAGCGCAGTCACAGGCGCAGCAGCACGCCGGAAGCGGGACGTTTCAGTGGTATGTCGGCGGGCACGGCGGCGTCATGAGCTTTCGCACCGCAGTCCAGGGCCGCGAGCTGATGCCGGTGGCAGGGGGCCAGATTCTTATCACGGCCAAGCGGACCGGGCTCATGCTCTCGGTGGACCAGGGCTTCGGCTCGGACGAGCCGACGGCCACGCTGTTCACGATCCGGGATTCGACCGGCGTCGCGTCCGAGCCGTCGGCGATGGGCTGGACCTTCCAGGGCTTTCGGAAGTACTCAGCCATGCTGATGGCATTTCCGGTCCGCAACCCGAATGTGCAGCCCTTCCTGGGCCTCGGTGGCGGCATCCTGCATACGACCGGAAACTCCGGCGGACCGTTCGCGGACGGCCACGTCGAGAGTCACCTGAGCAGCTCGGCCTTCCTCAGCGCTGCAGGTGGCCTGGAGTTCCGCGTCGGACCGTTGGGCGCCTTCGGCATGTACCAGATCACCACCAAGCAGGGATTCAAGCAGGTCGAGACCGTGCTTCAGCGCGATCAGTCCGGAAAGGCGGTCACGACCCGCTCCGACTATGGTGAATGGACGCGCGGTGCAACCCACACGGTGACGGCGGGCCTGCGCATCGGACTCGGCAGCGCCCGCGAAGACGTGCGTGCCGGCGGTTACTGAGCTCGCTTCGAAACGTAGGTCGAGCCGGCGAGCAGGAATCGGAGCGGCCAGTCTGCTGCCTTGGTGATCCCCACCCGCGTCGTGGACACCACGACCGGCTCCTCGCTGTCCAGCCCTGATGCCCGACGCACCACCACCGGTGCGCCGGGCATCGGCGTTCCATCCAGCTCGCGGGTGATCCCCAGCGCCTGACAGAGACGCCCCGGTCCGGCACACAGGACCCGGTCTGCAACACCGCCCCGACGCCGCCGCATGACCGCGAGTCCCTGCGTCGGCTCGAGCGCGCGAAGCAGGACCGCCTGCGCGTTCCCCGCCCGCTCGCAGACGAGATTCGCGCACCAGTGCAGGCCGTAGGAGAGGTACACGTACCAGGTCGCGGCAGGAGCGTACAACGCGGCGTTGCGGAGATTCCGGCGTCCGAGATAGCCGTGCGACGCCGGATCCGAGTGTCCGAGATAGGCCTCGGTTTCCACGATTCGTCCGGCAGTCGGCGCACCGTTGACTGCAGACATCACTTCGGCTCCGATCAGTTCGCGAGCGACGATGTCGGCGGAGCGCCGGAAAAAAGCGACGGGCAGATTAGCTGCCCGTCGCGATGGACTCACTCGGCCTTCTTGCGCGGACGCGCTCGAGGGCGCTTTGGTCGCGTAGCCGGTTCTGCCTCACCCCCGGGCGCTGGTTCGGATACGACCTCGGCCGGAGCCGCCTTGACTGCGGCAGTCGATGCACGCTTTCGGCGTGGCCGGGACGGCTTCCGCGCCACCTCCGTCGTGGGCTCTGCGGCAGCACCGGCCGCGGACTCATGGGCCTGCTCGTCGAGAATCGGAAACGTTTCCACCGGCTCAGCCGCGTCCATCGGCGCCAGGCCGGCGAGCTCGGGAAAGCTCTCGGTGGTCGATGCCGGCGGCTCATGCACCCGCACGACTCCGATCAACGGCACTTCACCGGCGCGCATCGGTGCACGCGACCCGCGGCGGAAGCGCAGTCCCAGCCGCTGGGCGCTGTCGCGGGGGGCGCTGCCGCGGGGGGCGTTGTCACGGGGTACGGCGTCGCGCGGGGCAGCGTCGCGCGAGGCGGTTTCGGCCATCGGTTCCGGGACATCGGCATTGGCCACGACGAGTTCGGGACGGGTCTGCTCGGCGCCACTGGCAGCCGGCGGAGGGCTTCCAGTGGCTGCAGGGCCAGGCATTCCGCCGAGTCGGTGCGGTGAGATCTCGTACTCGTCCTCACCGAGCTTCCGCACATCAGCCACTTCGGCGTCGTTGGCTTGGCGCAGCAGCTTGGAAAACCGCGCCGGGTCCAGCAGCGCGTCATCCCGTCCGTGCATGGCTACCATCCGAAGCCGGAGCGCCTCCTGACCAACTGGGGGACGCAGCTCGGTTAACGCCTGAGTCATCAGCTGGAATGTCTGCGCGAGCGTCAGCGCCCCGTCGCTACGAGGCTGCACCACCGGCATTTCCGCCGTGGTCGCGGTCTCACGCGTTTCCTCGCTTCGTTCGCGGAAGCCCCGCTCGCGCCCGCGGCCGCGACGCGGACGACCCCGACGGCTGGCCTCCTCGCGCCCGTCACGCGCTTCGCGGGTTGGCTCCGTTTCCTCACGGCGCGGCGCCGGAGCGACAGCGCCGGTCGAAGCGGCTGGAACCGGCGCCACCTCGTACTGGCCGTTCTCCAGCTTGGTGGCCAGCACCACGCCTTTCTGCGCGGCTTCGAGCACGAACTTGGTGAAGCGGTTGAAGCCCGCGGTCCGTTCATCGAAATTCGGGTCGATCTGCTGCATAACCTGCTTCAGGCGGTCTGAGCGCATGACATCGCCGTTGCGCGACATCTGCGACGCCGCCTCGGCCGCGAGCACCCACGGATCCCTCTGAATGGAAGGGACGTCCCCTTCCTTCGTCAGCCCGGCGAGGTCGTTATAGGAGTAGTACTCGTCGCAGTTCTGAATCAGCAGGTCGCTGGCCGACTCCCGGATCCCGACCCCGATCACGTACTTCCCATACTCCTTGAGTTTGATCACCATCGTCGAGAAATCACTGTCACCCGACAGGAGGATGAACGTCCCAATCTCCGGGCGGGTGAAGACCAGCTCGATCGCGTCGATCGCAAGCCGGATGTCGGTCGCGTTCTTCTTGCTGCTGCCGAACGCGGGTGCGAAGATCAGATCGATCGACGATTCCGACAGCGGTACGATGTACTGCGGGTAACGCCGCCAGTCGGCGTAGGCGCGCTGCACGGCGACTTTCCCCTTGATGATGTCGCTGTTGAGAAGCGTCCGGAGTTCCTTGGTGAGATCCTTCTGCACCCCAAGGGTCACGTTGTCGAAATCGATGAGGAGGGCGGCGTGCGGGGCGTGGACGAGGGGCTGGCTCAGATGCCGGCCCGGTCGGATCAGCGGTCGATTCACGAAGCGCTCGGTCTCAGGCCCGGCGCCCGCCAGGACCGTCCAGCGCCTC
>JACDDX010000309.1 GCA_013816685.1 Gemmatimonadales bacterium | reverse complement strand
GTCTGCAAGATGGCCTGCGGGCCGGAGGAACTCGTACAGGCGCGCCGCGGCGAGCATCCCGGCGACCGGCGCCACCCAGTAGATCCAGTGCGACCGCCATTGCATACCGACCAGCGCCGGCCCGAATGAGCGGGCCGGGTTCATGGACGCGCCGGTGAGAGGACCTCCCATCAGCGCACAGAATCCGACGGTGAGACCGACGCCGAGCGCAGCAAACCCTTCGGCCACCCGCTCGTCAGTCGCGACCGCCATGATCACGAGCATGAGGGCAAAGGAGAGCAGGACCTCGATGACCAACGCACCCGCCACAGGAATAGCCGGCAGCGTGGCCCCCATGTGTCCGACAGGACCGAGCACCGCACACAGCATCAGCGAAGCCGCCACCGCACCCACGCACTGGGCCAGCGCGTACGGCACGACTTCAGATCTCGGGAAGCGGCCGACCGACCAGAAGGCGATGGTAACGGCGGGGTTGATGTGCGCGCCGGAGAGGTGACCAAGCGCGTAGACCATCGCGATGACGACGAAGGCAAAGGCAAGTGCAACGCCGACCGGGCCAATTGCTCCGCTCGTAAATGCGTCGACCATGGCGGTGCCGGGACCGATCAGTACGAGAAAGAAGGTTCCCGTACCCTCCGCGATCAGCCGCCGGACGCGGAGGGAGTGAAACCCGGGCCAGCGGGTCACCTCACGCCACCCGAGCCCGCGCGTTGGCCGGGTCCATGCGGCTTACACGCGCCATCGGCGCACTGAGTGCCATTACTCTTACCTCGCGAGGGCCTTGTCGGTGGGGCTGCAGGCCAGCGCCCCGAGGAGTGCGAGGATGAGGGTCGGGGGAGAGTGTCGGGCGTGCGGAACGAACATCCGACCTCCTGAAGTGGTCGAGTCGAGTCCAACCTAAGTCTTGACGCCTGGGTGCTCGAGCTCGACGTACGTCGTGGGCTAGGCGTGCTTCACGGCAATGGTTTCCAGCACGTTCGCGACGTCGTCGCTGGCGTCCACGGCCTCTTCCAGCTGGTCGTACAGCGCCTTCCAGCGGAGCACGTGAAGGGGGTCGGGGCTGCCGGCGAACAGGGCGGTAACCGCAGCCCTCCCAGAGCCGGTCGGCTTCCTCTTCCGCCCCCGTGATTGCCCGGCACCGAGCAAGGACCTCGTCGCTGGCCCGCAGGTGAGCGATGGCGGCGGCGACCTCGTCCACCGCCCGCGTGAGGGTGCGAGCCAAGGCGATGGCGCTCTCGCGCCGCTCGGTGATCCGAAGGCTGACGGCCCGGCGAGCGGTGCCGCCCATGAGGTCGGGGAACCGCGCGGGAGCCTCGAACCCTTCCTCGAGCAGCCGGGCGGCCGTGGGGAGACGCCGGGCGAGCGCCTCGAACTGCACGTAGAATCCGCGCTGGTCGGGGAACAGCCATCGTATGCGGTTGCGCAGGGTTCTCTCTGTAGATCTAAACGTGGCCGCCGGCCCGCGGGGACGGGCTGACCCCCGGTCCGCAGGTACTCGGCAAACTCGTCCGGCAGTTCACTCCCCCGGATCCCGCGCATGGCCTCCTCGAGGTCGTATTCCACCCGGACGAACTCCGAGGTGACCGCCCCCCGCCGGATGTCGAGTACGACGTAGCCGGCCCGCCAGTCACCGTCCTTGGGTCGCCCTACACTGCCCGTGTTGAGGAAATGGATGCCCTCCACCTCTCGGTGCCACGGCTTGTGCGTGTGGCCGAAAGCGATCACGTCCCCGGATTTCGCGCCCGCGTGCCGCGCCATGGTGAGGCAGAATTCGTTGGACCGGTCCTCGGTCCAGTACAGGGTGTTGAGCGTCGGAGTCCCATGGACCAGCACGACCCGTGGCCCCGCGAGGTGGCCACCCTCCGGCAGGAGGTCCATTCGAAATGGTAGCGCGGCGAGCACGGCTTTGGTTGTGGCCTTCACATGCCGCCGCGTCCAGTCATAGCTCAGGTGGCTCAGCTCCTCCTGGCGCGGGTCCTCGTAGCGGCAGCCGCAGTGCTTGTAGTCGGTCGCTACGGTGGAGTCGTAGTTCCCGGCGACGCCGGCGATGCGGAATCCCCCCAGCAAGGCGACTGTCTCGTTGGGCCACGGGGCGTAGCCAACCAGGTCACCCAGGTGACAGGTCGCGTCCACATCGCGCCGCGCGCCGATGTGATCCAGCACCGCCTGCAGGGCGGGCAGGTTGGCGTGAATGTCGGAGATCAGGGCGTAGCGCATCGGCTCACCCCTTTCGCCCGTGAGCTCACGGCCACCCCCCACCCCACAGCAGGTCGATGCGCCGGCCAAGGTCGCGGAGGCCCTGTTCCCTCCCATCCGTGCGAAGTCGGTGCTGGGCGGCCGCGCGCTCGAGTCGCTCAAGCGGCAGAGCGAGCATCAGATCGATGCGGCGCCCGAGGTAGAGAAACGCCTGCTCGAACGCTTGGACACGCGCCGCCTCGTCCCCCTCCACCGCGGCGGGATCCGCGATTCCCCAGTGCGCGTACACCGGCTGCCCCGGCAGGTTCGGACACGTCTCGCGGGCGCGGTCGCAGAGCGTGATCACGAAATCCCACCTCTCCTGACCAACGTCGGCCAGCCCCTTGGGTCGCCCCCG
>JACDDX010000308.1 GCA_013816685.1 Gemmatimonadales bacterium | reverse complement strand
CGACATCATTCGCGCCCGCTATCGCGCGCTCGACACCGCGATGGACGCGTTGCCGCACCGGATCTGCTATGCGGTCAAGGCCAATTCCACTCTCGCCATTCTTCGGCTGCTTCGCGACCTGGGGGCCGGCGCGGACATCGTGTCGGCGGGCGAGCTCGCCCGGGTGCTGGCCGCCGGATTCCCGGCCGACCGGATCGTGTTCAGCGGGGTGGGGAAGTCGGCGGCAGAGCTGACTGCGGCGGTGCGGGCCGATCTGGGCCACGTGAACGTCGAGTCGCGCGAGGAGCTGGAGCTGCTCGCCCGCATCGCTGAGCGGGAGCAGCGGCGCGTGTCTATCGGCCTCCGGGTCAACCCCGACGTCACCACTGAGACTCACCCGTATATCTCGACCGGCAAGAGCGGAATCAAATTCGGTTTGCCGATCGATCAGGTCATGCCGGCCGCCCTCTTCGTCGCGGCGCATCCGCTCCTCGATCTCGGCGCCATCGCCATGCACCTCGGCAGCCAGATCACGAGCGTCGCCCCGTACCGGGTGGGCACCGAGCGATTGCTGGCGCTGCTGCAGCGGCTCATCCAGTCGGGCATTCGCCCGGGCGCGATCGACGTCGGTGGCGGGCTTGGCATCCGCTACGCCGACGAGACTCCGCTCGAGCCGGCGCGACTCGCGGACGTGCTGGTGCCGCTGCTCGCGCCCACGGGGCTCACGGTGTATCTGGAGCCGGGGCGGTACCTGGTCGGCAGCGCGGGTGTCCTGCTCACCAGCGTGCTGTACCGGAAGCATTCCGGCGGCAAGGACTTCGTAATCGTCGATGCGGGGATGAACGATCTGGTGCGCCCCAGTCACTATCAGGCCTATCACGAGATCGTGGAGCTCGAGGAGCGGGGACGGGCCGCCGCGCAGGTGGACGTCGTCGGACCGGTCTGCGAGACCGGCGATTTTCTCGCACTCGATCGCACGCTGCCCGGACTCGAGCCAGGCGACGGGCTCGCGGTCCTAGGCGCCGGGGCGTACGGGTTCGTCATGGCGTCGAACTACAACAGCCGTCCCCGGCCGGCGGAGATCATCGTGGACGAGGGCAAGTGGTGGATCGCGCGACCGCGGGAGACGGTGGACGCGCTGTTCAACACGGAGCGGCTGGTACGATGAGCGAGCACCACGGCGGCATCCTCATCATCGACTTCGGATCGCAGTACACGCAGCTCATCGCGCGCCGGGTCCGCGAGGCGCACGTGTACTGCGAGATCCACCCGCCGTCGCGCACCGTCGAGTGGATCCGGGAGTGGGGCCCGAAGGGGATCATCCTCTCCGGCGGCCCGAGCTCGGTGTACGGTGACAACGTTCCCACGGCCGATCCGGCGCTCCTCGATCTCGGCACGCCGGTGCTGGGGCTCTGCTACGGCATGCAGCTCCTGGCCCATCTGTCGGGCGGCACCGTGCTGCGCGCGAACCGCCGCGAGTACGGCCGCGCGAACGTCACGATCGAGGGCGGCCGGCTCTTCCAGGGGTTCGGCAAAGGCGAGGAGACGCCGGTCTGGATGAGCCATGGCGATCACGTGGATGTGGCGCCGCCGGGCTACACCGTCACCGCGTCGAGCGAGAACTCGCCAGTCGCCGCGTTCGAGCACCGGGAGCGGCCGCTGCACGGTGTGCAGTTCCATCCCGAGGTCGCGCACACGCCGAGGGGCGGGGAGATCCTCGGCAACTTCCTGTTTGCCGTGTGCGGGTGCACACCGGACTGGACGCCGGGGCATTTCGTCGGGACCGAGATCGCGCGGATCCGGGAGCTGGTCGGCGACCGCCGCGTCATCTGCGGGCTCTCCGGCGGAGTGGACTCCTCGGTGGCGGCGGTGCTGGTGCACCGGGCCGTCGGTGATCGGCTGACATGCATTTTCGTGGATCATGGGCTGCTCCGGCTGCACGAGCGGGAGCAGGTGGAGCAGACCTTCCGCCGGCATCTCGGGATCGATCTCCGGACCGTGCACGCATCCGCCGCGTTCCTGGAGCAGCTGGCCGGCATCACCGATCCCGAGCTCAAGAGGCGGCGGATCGGGCACACCTTCATCGACGTCTTCGAAGCCGAGGCGCGCGAGGTGGGCGACGATATCGGATGGTTGGTGCAGGGAACCCTCTATCCGGACGTGATCGAGTCGCTGTCACCACTGGGTGGTCCGTCGGTGACGATCAAGACCCACCACAATGTGGGCGGGCTGCCGGAGAAGCTGCCGTTCAAGCTGCTGGAGCCGCTGCGCGAGCTGTTCAAGGACGAAGTGCGGCAGGTGGGACGCGAGCTCGGGCTGCCGGAGGAAATGGTAGGACGCCATCCGTTTCCGGGGCCGGGGCTGGCGATCCGCATCCTCGGCGAAGTCACTCCCGCCAATCTCGACATGCTCCGCCGGGCCGACAACATCTACATCGAAGAGATCCGCTCGGCCGGCCTCTACGACCAGATCTGGCAGGCGTTCGCGGTGCTGCTCCCCATCCGCTCGGTGGGCGTCCAGGGGGACGAGCGGAGTTACGATCAGGTCATCGGGCTCCGGGCGGTGACCAGCCGGGACGGCATGACTGCGGATTGGTTCCCGTTCCCGCCCGACGTG
>JACDDX010000307.1 GCA_013816685.1 Gemmatimonadales bacterium | reverse complement strand
AAGAGCAACCTCGAGCAGATGCTCGAGGAGAATCCCCTGGCCGTCGCCGCCGGTGCTATCCTCGCCGGGCTGGCCGTCGGACTACTGTTGCCGGGCACCGAGCGCGAGGACCGCATGATGGGGTCGACGCGCGATGAACTGGTCGATCGCGCGCAGGACGTTGCGGGACGCGCAGCCGACGCGGCCGTCAGTGCGGGGCATGAAGTGGCCGATACCGTGCGGAGCGAGATCGCGGAGCACGCACCGGACGTGAAGGACGTCGTGAAGCAGGCCGCGGCCAACGTGACGCAGACGGTGAAGGAGTCCGCGTCGCGGGTGAAGGACGAAGCGACCGAGGCAGCGAAGGCACCACGCAAGTAAGCGGCATCCGCTCCAGAGGCGCGAGATCACAGCGGTCTCGCGCCCGCTTCACCTCTCCCACCTGCGATCACTATTAGCATTGCGGCATTAGCATTTCGGCCATGCATGTGGCCCTGTACTTCCACGGTCGGTTGCCGGCTCGCGGCTACGGCGGTACGCAGCGCGTCGTGGTCTGGCTGGCACGCGGGCTGGTCGAGCTGGGGCACCAGGTCAGTCTGCTCGCGCCGCGCGAATCAGTGGTGCCGGGCGTCGAGCTCATCCCGCTGGATCCGGGTGCGCTCCGGCGGCTGGACTTCGACCTCACTCCGCATGCTCCTGCCGGTGCGGACATCCTGCACCTGCACGCCCCGCTGCGAATCCCTCCACAACTGCCCAATGTCGCCACGGTTCACGGTAACGCAGCTCCGGGCCACTCGTATCCACCGAACACCATCTTCCTCAGCGCCGATCATGCACACCGCCATGGCGCCATCGCGTGGGTGCACAACGGCCTCGATCCGTCGGCGTACCGGTACCGCGAGACGAAGGGCGACTACGACCTCTTCCTCGGCCGGCTCCACTCGGCGAAGGGCTACCGCTGGGCGCTCGCGGGCGCGCGGCTGACCGGACGGCGGCTCCTGCTGGCGGGCGGCTGGCGGCCCAGCTTCCGGCGGAACATCCGCTACGTGGGCTCGGTGGACGGCGCGCGGAAATCCGAGCTGCTGGCGGGGGCGCGGTGCCTGTGGATGCCGGCGCTCTGGGACGAGCCGTTCGGACTCACCCTGATCGAGGCGATGGCCAGCGGCACGCCCGTGCTCGGGACCCGCCGAGGGGCACTGCCGGAGATTGTGACGCCGGACGTCGGCTTCCTGGGTGACAGCGTCGAGGAACTGGCGGCCTTCGCGAAGCGCTCGGGCGAGATCCGGCCGGCCGACTGCCGGGCACGGGTGGAGCGATGGTTCAGCCACCGCACGATGGCGGCGGCCTACGTGCGCTGCTACGAGGCGTGGCTCAGAGGCGAGCGACTGCCGGCTGGGGAACGACCGACTGGGGAATGACCGCGGTCAGCAGCGCCGCCATCCGGTGCACGTAGGTGTGCTCGCCGATGGCACGCTGCCGGGCGCCGGCCGCCACCTGCTCCGCCCAGGCACGGTCGTGCAGCGCCTCGGCGGTAAGGGCACGCAGCTCGGACGGATCTCGCCAGACGAGAATTTCGGAGCCCTCGCGAAAATGGCGATGCAGGTCCTCGCGATGCTCGGCCACCTGCGGCACGCCGATGGCGGCCAGCTCGAACAACCGGCGGCTGCAGCCCGGCTCGCCGTCGCCCTCCTCGTCGTAGCTCACGTTCACGGCGACGGACGCACCGGCATAGGCGCGCACGTAATCCCCGTGCTCGAGTTGCTCGCCCCGGCAGTAATCGCGGAGCTTCGTGCGGCGCCACCCCGGACCCCAGAGGGCGAGACCGAATTCCACCAGTCCCGAGAGCATCCGCTCGCGGTAGGAGGTGGCCGTGCCGGCGAAGACGACGTTTGCGCGGAACTGATCGCGGCTGCGCAGGGGTCGGTGGATCGAGGGATCGCAGCCGGCGGGCAGATAGCCGGTGGGCGGGCCGCCCTTCCGGCTCAGCCGAGCCGCGGTCTCGGAGCCGGCGACGAACACGGCATCGTAGGATGGCGCGATGGCGTCGATGGCGGCCGCGGTGCGCCGGCCATCGCAGAACCAGTTGAACCAGCCAGCGTGCGCTTCGGGCCGGAGGGACGCAATCGCTGCGGCGGTGAGCTGAATGCCCTCGAGCACCAGCACGACCGCGGGCCTGGTCTGCGCAATAACCCGGGAGAGCCGATCCTGCAGACTGATGCCGCGGATCCGGTTGAGCAGGCCTCCCGGCCCCAGCAGGTTGAAGGTGGTGACGCGGCAGCCGAGCCGTTCGAGCGCGCGGCGACGCATGGCGGCGTGCGCGTGCAGCGCTTCATCGAAGGGCGCGATCAGGAGGACGGACGTCTCGGAGAAATGCTGGCGCAGGGCTCACCACCGCGGAGGCGAAAACGGGTCGCGACCGGACACAGACGCACAAGGTACACCTCAGACCGATTCTGACAACTCCACCGGCGACTGCGCATCGACCGCCGAATCGTCGCGGAACTGAAGCTCGTGGAGCCGGCGATAGACACCGCCGGCACGGAGGAGCGCGTCGTGCGATCCGCGCTCGACGATGCGTCCATCGTCCAGCACGAGAATTTCGTCGGCGTCGCGCAC
>JACDDX010000018.1 GCA_013816685.1 Gemmatimonadales bacterium | reverse complement strand
GCGCAGGGCTTCGGCGCTGACGGCCTCACCCCGGTGCCGGTCGAGGACGACTGCTCCGTGGCCGCGCGAGTGTGGCGCGAGCGGCGGCTGATCGCCTCCGATCCAACCGACCCCGACTCGTCCCCTGGCGACTGCGGCGCCGACCGCGGCTATCGCGGCCGGGCGTTCCTGAGCCTGCCGATCATGTACGCCGCGGCGGGAGCACCGCTGCGCTGCGTCGGCGTCATCAATCTCACCGACCGGCTCGGTGGCGATCGCTTCAGCGCCGGCGACCGGAAGCTGATGTCAGCCGTCGCCAACCAGATCGGCGCTGCCATCGAGAACGCACGCCTGGTCGAGCGCGACCTGCTCCAGCAGGGGCTCCGCCGCGAGCTTCAGCTCGCTCACGACCTCCAGCTCAAGCTGCTGCCGTCGCCCGGCGTGCTGCAGGGCGACGCGCTCGTCGCGGCCCGATGCATCCCGGCCGATTCCGTCGGCGGCGACTTCTACACCTTCACCCGCCTCGGCCGGGGCCGCGTCGGCGTCATGCTCGGCGACGTCGCGTCACACGGCTTCTCGGCGGCACTGGTGATGGCGCTGGTGATGTCCGCGGCCGGCATCCACGCCGCCGCGTCGGTCACCCCCGACGAAACGCTTACCGCCCTGCACGAGAGTCTGTCCACCGAGCTCTCCACCACCGAGATGTACTTCAGCGTGTTCTATGGGGTGCTCGATCCGCTAACCGGCAGTCTCGCTTTCTCCAACGCCGGCCATCCGTACGCATTCCGGGTCCCTCGCTTCGGCGACCCCGAGCGGCTGGAGGCGACCGCCCCGCCGCTGGGACTCGCCCGGGTGGGCAGCATCCACCGCAAGCAGGTGCCGTGGACCGTCGGCACCGATCTGCTGGTGCTCTGGACCGATGGGCTGGTGGACATGCGGAACGAGGCGGGCGAACGGTTCGGGGAGGCGCGGCTGCTCGACGCGGTGTGTGCTCACCGCACCGAGATGCCCGAGGCGATCGTCCAGGCGGTGCTGGCCGGCGCGGACGCATTCGGCGGGGAGGCGATCGACGACCGCACGATTCTGGTGCTGAGGATCTAGCGGTGCCGAGGCTCTAGCGGTGCCGAGGCCCAAGCGGCGCCTCGGACAGCATTTCCTCTCCGACCCCCGGATCCTCGCCCGCATCGCGGACGCCCTCGGCGCGGGACCGTCCGACACCGTGCTCGAAATCGGGCCGGGTCCGGGCGGACTCACGGCCGCGCTCGCCGAGCGCGCCGGACGCGTCATCGCGATCGAGAAGGACCGCGACCTGGCGGACGCACTCCAGGCGCGCTTCCACAACGTCACGGTCGTGGAAGGCGACGCGCTCGAGCTGGACTGGCGATCGGTCGCGGGCAGCGACTACCTGCTGGCCGGCAACATCCCCTACAACATCACCACCCCACTGATCGACAAGGCGCTGGACCCGCCGCCGCCGAGGCGGCTGGTCTTCTTGGTGCAGCGCGAAGTGGCGGATCGGCTGATCGCGGCGCCGGGGACGGGCGAATACGGAGCACTCACGGTGGGCGTACAGGCAGCGGCCACGGCCGAGCGGCTCTTCAGCGTGCCGGCCGGCGCGTTCCGGCCAAGGCCCGATGTGGATTCGGCGGTGCTGCGCCTGACCCCACGCGCCATCCCGCTGGTGCCCGATGCCGAGCGGCGAGCATTCCGCCGGCTGGTGGTGGGGCTGTTCTCGTATCGCCGAAAACAGCTGCTTCGTGGGCTCCGGGAATTCACCGGCTGGGAGAGCGAGCGGGTGCACGCCCTCATCGAGAGTGCGGCGATGGTGCCGACAGAGCGTCCCGAGCAACTGGCGCCGGAGCAATTCGTCGGGCTGTACTGCGGGCTCGTTGACGGAGGTTGGACGGCGGGATAGCTTTTGTGAAATGTTTCACAAAATTCCCGGTCATGCGTAGAGTCGCCGAATCGACGGTCCGCCGGCTTTCGGTTTACCTGCGGCATCTCGAGGAATTCGAGCACCAGGGACTGGGAACGGTGAGCTCCGGGGCGCTCGCCTCGCTGGGCGGCACCACCTCCGCGCAGGTGCGGAAGGATCTTTCGTTTTTCGGGTCGTTCGGCAAGCGCGGACTGGGCTATCCGGTGCCCGAGCTCGCCGAGCAGCTTCGCGAAATTCTGGGGCTCAAGCGCCGCTACCGGGTCGCACTCGTCGGGGCGGGAAAAATCGGCAGCGCCCTCGCGCAGTACCGCGGGTTCCGGCAGCGCGGCTTTGACATCGTCGCCATCTTCGACGCCGATGCCTCCAAGGTCGGGCACCAGTGGAACGGGCTCACCGTGCTTGACGTGGCCGCCCTGGAGGAGGAGCTGGTCCGCCATCCCATCGACATGGCGGTGCTGGTGACGCCCGCTGAGGTCGCGCAGGCGGTCACCAACCGGCTGATCCAGCTCGGCGTCAAGGCGATCCTCAACTTCGCGCCGGTCCAGCTCGCCGTGCCCGACGACGTGGTGGTCAAGACCGTCAATCTCGCGCTGGAGCTGGAAACGCTGAGCTATGCCCTGGCTCACCGGAGTGCCGAAGCGTCCTAGCCCACCTTCCAGGTCGCCCTCCTCATGCCTGTATCGATAGCCCTGCTGTTCGCCGCTCTCCTCGTCCTCACGCCCGTGGCCGCTCAGCAGCGACCGACGCCGTACGACGTGCTTATCCGGGGCGGCCGCATCATCGATGGCACCGGCTCGCCCTGGTACGCGGGTGACGTCGCGATCCGCGGCGGGCGGATCGCCGCGATCGGACGGCTGGGCGACGCAGCGGCGCGGCGCACGATCGACGCCCGCGGCATGGTCGTAGCCCCCGGCTTCATCGACATGCTGGGACAGTCGGATCTCAGCATCCTGGTGGAGCCGCACCTGCCGTCGAAGATCTTCCAGGGCATCACGACCGAGGTAACCGGCGAGGGCGGCTCGGCCGCGCCGCTCAACGCTGAGATCGTCACCGCGGACAGCGCCGGCTACGCCCGACTCGGCATCAGACCCGACTGGCGGACCTTGAGGGAATACTTCGCCCGGCTGGAGCGGCAGGGCATCGGCATCAACGTCGCGCATTTCGTCGGCGCGACGCAGGTGCGGCGCATGGTGCTCGCCGACAGCAACCGCGCGCCCTCGAAGGCCGAGCTCGACAGCATGCGCGCGCTGGTTGCGTCGGCGATGCGGGACGGCGCGGTCGGCCTCTCGACCTCGCTGCAGTATCCCCCGGCTCCCTACGCGTCCACCCGGGAGCTGATCGCGCTGGCGCGAGAGGCGTCGAAGGCGGGCGGCCGATACGCCACGCACCTGCGCTCGGAGGGCGACGCCATCATGCCGGCGCTCGACGAGGCGATCCGGATCGGACGCGAGGCGGGCCTGCCGGTCGAGATCTGGCATCTCAAGGCCGCGGGCCGGGCGAACTGGGGGCGGATGCCGGCGATCGTGGCGAAGATCGATTCGGCGCGCGCCGCGGGCGTGGACATCGCCGCCGACACCTACGCGTATCCGGCCTGGTTCAACTCGATGTCCGCGTTCATCCCGCCCTGGGCGCACGACGGCGGCACCGCGCGCATGCTCGAGCGGCTCCGGGTCCGGTCCACGCGCGCCCGCATCCGGACCGAGATGCTGGCGCACGGCGGCGGCTGGGACAACGAGTGGCAGGAGATCCCGGGACCCGAGGCGGTGCTGATCGGTGCGGTCCAGAATCCAGCGCTGGTGAAATTTCAGGGGAAGACGCTCGCGGAGGTGGCAAAGGCGCGGGGCACCGACGCGATCGACGCGCTTTTCGACCTGCTGGTCGAGGATGCGGGCTACACCTATGTCGCGGTGTTCGGCATGAGCGAGCGCGACGTGGCCCTCGCCCTCCGGCAGCCGTGGACCTCGGTCAACAACGATTCGCAGGGCACCTCGCCCGACGGGACGCTGGGCCGGGACCACCCGCATCCGCGGGCCTACGGCACCTTTCCCCGGATCATCCGGAAGTACGTCCGCGAGGAGCGGCTGCTGACGCTGGAGGACGCGATCCGGAAGTTCACCTCGCTGCCGGCGCAGCGGATGGGCTTCGGCGACCGCGGGGTGCTCAAGCTCGGCATGTGGGCCGATGTCGTCGTCTTCGATCCGGCCCATGTCCGCGACCGGGCGACCTTCGCCGCCCCGAACCAGCTCGCCGAGGGGATGCGGTGGGTGCTGGTGAACGGCGCGCCGGTGATCGCGGATGGCCGGGCCACCGGGGCATTGCCGGGCCGGGTGCTGCGTGGGCCCGGGACGCGTCGGTAGACCACTGGCACCGGCAGCGCCGCCGCGCCTACCTTCACGCATGCCTGTCCAGGTGACGTCGGAGATCGGACAACTCGAGTCGGTGCTGGTGCACGCGCCGGGGCGCGAGCTCACGGCTGTCACGCCGGGAAACCGGGCCGATTACCTCTACGACGACATCATCGACGTCGAGGTGGCGCAGCGCGAGCACCGGCAGTTCGTGTCGGTGCTCCGCCGCTTCGCCCGGGTGCTGCAGGTGCGCGATCTCCTGGCCGAGGTGCTGGAACAGGAGGAGGGGCGCGATTTCCTGATCAGCAAGACGATGGACATCGTGCCGTCCGACGAGCTCGCGAGGCGGCTCTCGACGCTGCCGCCGACCCAGATCGTCGAGATGATGATCGAGGGCACCGTGGAGGAGACCGGGCCGTTCAGCCGGGCGCTCAACGAGACCGGATTCGCCTTTCCGCCGCTGCCCAATCTGTTCTTTCCCCGTGATATCGGCATCGTGATCGGCCCGCACGCGGTGGTGGGCTCGATGCGCTACGGCGTGCGCTGGACCGAGGAGCTGCTGATCAAGGCGCTGTTCCAGTTCCATCCCGAGCTCGGGAACGCCGGACTGCTTTATGACGGGAGCGAGGAGAAGCGCAGCAATTACACGCTAGAGGGCGGAGACGTCCACTACCTCAGCCCCGACCTGCTGGTGGTCGGATTCAGCGAACGCTCGTCGCCGGCCGCCATCGATCAGCTCTGCGACACCGTCTTCGAGCGCGGGCTCGCCACCGACGTCCTCGTCGTGGTCATGCCCAAGGCACCGACGGCGATTCATCTCGACATGATCTTCACCCAGATCGACCACGGATTGTGCGTCGTCCATCCGCCGTTTTTCGTCGGGCCCGAACGCCGCGCGGTGCTGCATCGCCGGAAAGGCGAGGACACCGTCCACGAGCGGTCCGATTTCTTTACCGCGCTGCGCGAGGCGGGCATGCCGATGGAACCGGTCTTCGCCGGTGGAACCCACCGCACCAGCCAGGAGCGGGAGCAGTGGAGCTCGGCCTGCAACTTCCTCGCGGTGCGGCCCGGCACCATCGTGAGCTATCGCCGCAACGAGGCGACGCTCTGCGAGCTGCAGGCCGCCGGCTTCCGCATCGTCCCGGCGGTCAACTTCCTCGCGTTCGACGACTGGACCGACGCCAAGCACCGCACTGTGATCACCATCGAGGGGGCCGAGCTCGCACGCGGCGGCGGCGGCCCGCGCTGCATGTCGCTGCCGCTCCGGCGGGCAGGATGACCGGGCTGGCCGCGTTCCCCGAGAGCACGCTGGCTGAGCGGGTGCTCGGTGTGCTGCAGCAGGGCCCGGCGCCGGCCTTGCTCCTTTGTCACGACGTCATCGGGCTGCCCGGGGCGCCGCTCCTCGTCTGCGAGCGGATCGCCGCCGCGCTGCTGAGTGCCGATCCGCGGGTTCGTCAGCTTGCCGACGGCCGCTGGTCGCTGGTGGCGGAGGCGCAGGGCTCGCCGCTGCTGGACGACTGCGCGTTCGCGGTGGTGGACGTCGAGACCACCGGCATGCGGTCGAGCGGCGACGACCGCGTTACCGAGATCGCGGTGGTCGTGGTGCACGGCGGCCGGCGCGAGGTCGTGTTTGACTCGCTGGTGAATCCGGGCCGGCGCATCCCCCGGGCAGTCATCGCCGTTACCAACATCACCGACGAGATGGTACGGCACGCGCCGACCTTCGCCGAGGTGGCGGAGCCGGTGCTGGCCGCGCTCGCGGGCCGGGTGTTCGTCGCCCACAACGCGCGGTTCGACTGGGGCTTCGTGTGCGCCGAGCTGAAACGGTGCCGCGATCTGGCGCTGGACGGGCCGCGCCTCTGCACGGTGCGGTTGGCCCGGCGGCTGGTCAAAGGCGTGCAGTCGTGCGGACTCGACAGCCTGAGCCGCTTCTTCGCCCTCGAGAACGGCGCTCGCCACAGGGCCGCCGGCGACGCGCTCGTCACCGCCGACCTCTTGAGTCGGCTGCTTCGGCTGGCGCGGGAGGACGGCGCGCGCACCTTGCAGGATCTCGCGGCGATCGAAACGCGCCGCACCGCGGCGGCGCGCCGGGCTCGCCGGGCCGCGCTGCCGTCGCCACCTCGGGCGGACAGCGCCCCGGAGGAAACGTCGTGACGCTGGTGACGACCTTCACCGTCGGCGGCCTGCGGTGCCATACGCTCGAAGGGGGGCGGCAGCGGCTCGACGGCGGCGCGATGTTCGGGGTGGTGCCGTGGACGCTCTGGAGCACCCGGGTCGAGACCGACGCCCGCCGACGGATTCCGCTCGCCATGCGCTGTCTTCTGGTCGAGCATTCCGACGGCCTGGTGCTGATCGACACCGGCCTCGGCAACAAGGAGTCGGCGAAGTTCCTCGACATCTACGGCGTCGAGAACGACGGCCTCGAGGGCGCCACCCAGCTCGAGGACGCGCTCGCGTCCGCCGGGTTTCTGCCGCGCGACGTGCGCTGGGTGATCAACACCCATCTCCACTTCGACCATGCCGGTGGCAACACGACCCTCGATCCGGAGCTCACCGGCGATCCCCGCCGACACGTGCGGCCCGCCTTTCCCAACGCCACCTACATGGTGCAGCGCGGCGAGCTCGAGTTTGCGCGGGCGGCGAACGAACGCACCCGCGCGAGTTATCTGCCACCCAACTACGAGCCGATCGCCGCCGCCGACCGCTGGCGGCTGCTCGACGGCGACGGAGAGGTGCTGCCCGGCGTCGGCGTGCGACTCACCCCGGGCCATGTGCCGTGGCACCAGGCGGTGCTGATCCGGGACCGGGGCGAGACGGCGGCGTTCGTCGCCGACCTGATCCCCACGACGACCCATCTGCCGCTGCCCTGGATCATGGGCTACGACCTGGAGCCGCTGCGCACCCTGGAGAGCAAGCGCGCGCTGCTCCGGGACGCGGCGGCCGAGGGCTGGCGCCTCGTCTTCGAGCACGATCCGGCGACCGCCAGCGGCGTGCTGCAGCCCGAGGGCAAGGCCTACACGCTCACCGGTGTGGTTGCCGCGCCGAGCACTGCACCGGCGCCTCGCGGAGCCGCCGAGGGCGGGTTTCCGGTTGACACGTCTTCCGGGCGCGGGTAGCTTCCGCCGTTCTTGCAAGCGGGGACCAAAACTCCCCCACCCTCAGCCTGCCGGCGCTCGACCAAGCCGACTGCAGCGCGATCGGGTCCCGGAGGCGGGTGGCGCAGCGGGGTGGACCGCGCGCGGGCCCGGCGTCTCGGACACCGGTCATGGGTGTCCGTTTTCATTTTCGATCCCTGGAGGTCACGCCACTGTCTACGAGCGACCGCGCCACGAGCGACCGCGACAAGCGCACCCGCGTCAACCGGCAGATCCGCATCAGTCCCGTACGTGTCATCGGCCCCGGCGGCGAACAGCTCGGGGTGCTCCCGGTGGAAGAGGCGCTGGCTGCGGCGGTGGAACGCGGGTTGGACCTCGTGGAAGTGGCACCGACGGCGCGCCCCCCCGTGGTCAAGATCATGGACTACGGAAAGTTCAAGTTCGAGGAAGCCAAGGCGGCGCGCGCCGCCAAGAAGAAGCAGCACGTGATTCAGTTGAAGGAAGTGAAGTTCCGGCCGGGCATCGACGACCACGACTTCGACTTCAAGACCCGCCATGCCCGCGAGTTTCTGGGTGACGGGAACAAGGTGAAGGTGACGATGATGTTCCGCGGGCGGCAGATGGCCCATCTCGAGCTGGGCCGCGCGGTGCTCGACCGGGTCTCGGCGGCGGTCGCCGACATCGGGAAGGTCGAATCCGACGCGAAGCTCGAAGGCCGTAACATGACCATGGTGCTGGCGCCCAGGTAACGGGGCCCAACGACGACGAGGACCTCGATGCCGAAGCAGAAGACGAAGCGCGCCGCCATGAAGCGGTTCAAGCGAACGGGTACGGGCAAGCTCAAGCGCTGGCACGCGAACCATTCGCACATCCTGACCAAGAAGTCCCGGAAGCGGAAGAACAAGCTCAAGAAGGGCGATCTGGTCAGCTCCGCGGACTTTCCGCGCGTCACCCGCCTGTTGCAGGCGTAAGGAGAACCCATGCCTCGCGTCAAGAACGGCGTCGCCCATCACGCCCGCAAGAAGAAGATCATGGAGGCCGCCAAGGGCGCACGCGGCGGCCGCAGCAAGCTCTACAAGGCGGCCAAGGAGACGGTCGAGCGCGGCATGCGCTACGCCTACCGCGACCGCCGGAAAAAGAAGGGCGAGTTCCGGGCACTCTGGATCACCCGCATCAACGCGGCAGCCCGGATGCACGGGCTGAGCTACAGCCGCCTCATGGCCGGCCTCAAGAAGGGCGGCGTCGAGGTGAACCGGAAGATCCTGGCCGACCTCGCCGTGCGCGACCTCGAGGCCTTCGGGCGGCTGGCCGAGGTGGCGAAGAGCAACCAGTAGCGCGTGCGGGTCGTCGCTCGCGCACTGGTGGGGTCGCTCGTATTCGGCGGGCGACCCCACTCACGTATCCGCACCCATCGTGGTCCATGACCCACTCCATCACCGACCAGACCGGCAATAGCACTGGCTTCGCCGACCTCGACGCGCTGCTGCCCCGCCTCGCGGCCCTCGCGACACTCGACGCCGGCACAGTGGACACGGAGCAGACCGCCGTGCTCGGCCGGAAGGGCGGCGCGCTCACCAGCGCGCTCAGGCGGCTGGCGACCTTGTCCCTCGAGGAGAAGCGCCGCTACGGCGCGGCGGTCAACGCCCTCAAGAGCCGGTTCGAGGAAGCCTTCTCCGCGCGCCGTGAAGTGCTGGAGGCCGAGCGCCGAGAGCGCGAGCAGGCCGGCCTCGATCTCAGCATGCCGGCTCGGCGGCGGTGGATTGGCGCCGAGCATCCGGTGACGCGGGTGGTCGACGAGATCGTCGGGATCTTTCGCGGACTCGGCTTTGCCGTCGCCGTGGGGCCCGAAGTCGAGACCGAGTGGTACAACTTCCTCGCGCTCAACTTCCCGGCCGATCATCCGGCGATGGACATGCACGACACGCTCTACGTGGACGGGCCGCCGGTCGAGGGAGAGCCCGCGGGCCGGCTGCTGCTGCGCACCCACACGTCGCCGGTACAGATTCGCACCATGCTCGCCTCGCCGCCGCCGGTGCGGGTCGTGATCCCGGGCATGGTCTACCGGAACGACACCTTTGATGCGTCGCACTCGCCCGCGTTCTCGCAGATCGAGGGGCTCGCGGTGGACGAAGGCGTGTCGTTCGTGGATCTCAAGGCCACGCTCACGCACTTCGCGCGGCGCTTCTTTTCATCCAGCACCCGGACCCGGTTTCGCCCTTCGTATTTCCCGTTCACCGAGCCGTCGGCCGAGATGGACGTCGAGTGCCAGCTCTGTCACGGATCGGGCTGCGCGGCGTGCAAGCACACCGGCTGGATGGAGATCCTGGGCTGTGGCATGGTGCATCCGGCGGTGCTCGTGCACGGCGGCATCGACGCGGAGCGCTACACCGGGTGGGCCTTCGGCATGGGCCCGCACCGCATCGCCATGCTCCGCTACGGCATTCCCGACATCCGGCTGCTGATGGAGGGCGACATGCGCTTCCTCGCACGGTTGTCGGACCATGCGGAGCCGCGCGCGTGAACCTGTCGCGCGCGTGGCTCGAGGCCTTTCTCCGCCGTCCGCTCGACCCGCGCGAGCTCAGCGAGCGGCTCGCGATGCTCGGGGCGCCGGTGGATGCGGTCGAGCCGGTTCGCCCGGAGCTCGCCCCGTTCGTTGTGGCGCGCGTGCTCGAGGTCGGTCCGCATCCCGATCCCAAAGCCACGCGGGTGCGGCTCACCGCCGTGGACGACGGCACCGGGGCGCCGCTCACCGTAGTGTGCGGCGCCCCCAACGTCACCGCCGGCAAGAGCTATCCGTTCGCGCGACTGGGCACCCGGATGCCGGGGCCGAACGGCTTCCGGATCGAGCCACGCCCCATCCGCGGCGTCGTCAGCCAGGGCATGCTCTGCTCCGCCCGCGAGCTCGGCCTCGGTGAGGAGCACGACGGCATTCTGGAGCTGGACACCGACGCGGCGCCCGGCACGCCGCTGCTGGAGGCGCTGCCGCTCGGCGACCACCGGCTGATCGTGGACGTCACCCCCAATCGCCCCGACCTTCTGGGCCACAAGGGCGTGGCGCGCGAGCTGGCCGCGTCGTACGATATCCCCTTCCGCCTGCCCGTGATCCCGGGCGCCGAGGCCGTCGATGTGCCGCCCGCGCCACGGACCGGTGATACGGCCGAGGTCGCCGGTGTCAGTGTGCGGATCGACGACCGAGCGGGCTGCGGACGCTTCCACGCGGCCGTCCTTCGCGGCGTCACCCTGCGCCAGTCGCCCGCGTGGCTCCGTGATCGGCTGGAAGCAGTGGGTCTCCGCGCCATCAACAACGTGGTGGACGCCACCAACTACGTCATGCTGGAGCTGAACCAGCCGATGCATGCGTACGACTTCGCGCGACTCAGGGGTCCGAGCATCATCGTCCGGCGTGCCGCCCCGGGCGAGCGGCTGGTCACGCTCGACGCCACCGATCGCCCGCTCCCCGGCGGCGCCACGATCATCGCCGACGACGGCGGACCGATCGGCCTCGCCGGCATCATGGGCGGCGCCGGCTCCGAGGTCTCCGACGCCACCACCGATGTGTTCCTCGAAGCCGCCTTCTGGGATCCGTCCTCCATCCGCCGCACCCGTCGCGCGCTGGGCATGAGCACCGATGCGAGCTACCGCTTCGAGCGCGGGATCGATCGCTGGGGCGGCGCCGATGCGATGCGGCGCTGCATTCAGCTCATCCTCGCGAACGGCGGCGGCGAGCTGGACGGCGCACCGGTCGATCTGTGGCCCGAGCCGGGGAATCCGCCTCGGATCTTCCTGCGTGCGGCGCGCGTCGCGCAGGTGCTCGGCATCGAGCTCCCGGTGCGCGAAATCGAGCGCTGCCTCGTCAGCATCGGTGCGACGGTGCTGGCCAAGCCCGGCGACGGCCGGCTGGCCGTGGACGTGCCGGGCTGGCGCCCCGATCTTGTCTCGGAGATCGATCTGGTCGAAGAGGTGGCGCGCCAGCACGGCTATGATCGCTTCCCGTCCGAGCTGCGGCCGTTCCGGCCCGGGGCGCTCCCCGACGCACCGGGCGACGCCACCGAGGCGCGCATCCGTCGCGGCGTCGCGGCGCAGGGGCTGTTCGAGGTGTCGACGATCCCCATGGGCCCGGCCGATGCGGACGATGTCGTGCGGCTGCTCAACCCGCTCTCCGAAGCCGACGGGTATCTCCGCCGCCGGCTGCTGCCCAACCTGGTGCGGCTCGTCGAAGCCAACTGGGCCGAGCGGATTCCTGACATCCGGTTGTTCGAGCTGGGCACCGTGTGGTCGTGCGCGGGCGACGCCCGCCGGCCCATCGAGGAGCGGCGCGTGGCCGGCGTGCTGACCGGCCGCCGCGATCCGCCGCACTGGACCGATGCGGGCGATCATCGCTTCGACCGCTGGGATCTTAAGGGCGCATTCGAGGCCGCGATCGCTCTGGCGAACCCGTCGGCCGAAATACAGATTGACGGGACCGCGTGGGTCGCGCGCGACGCCAGCGGTCGGGTCGTCGGCGAGGCGGGTCTCCTGTCTGCAGATGCGCCGCCCTGGGCGGCACCGCTCTACGGGTTCGAGCTGCTGATCGACGCCGCACCGCGACCCGCGCCGCGCTTTCGGGCGCTTCCCTCGACGCCGCCGTCCGAGCGGGTGCTCGCGCTGCTGCTGCC
>JACDDX010000017.1 GCA_013816685.1 Gemmatimonadales bacterium | reverse complement strand
AGCCGTCCGCTGAGTCGTCCGGCCGAGCCGCTCAGCGCCTTCGAGCGCACCGAGGCGGCGCTCGGCCCGCGCTACCGGATCGAACGGACGGTGGCCGAGTCGGCGGAGCGCGTCCTCTTCGTGGCCTACGACACCGTCCTCAAGCGGCAGGTCAGTCTCCGGGTCAACCTCGACTCCCGGGGACCGACCCGCCTCTGGTTTCTCCGGGAGGCGGAAGCGCTGGGGCAGCTCGACCACCCCGCCATTCGTCACGTCTACGACGCCGGCATCCTCGGCGATCTCGCGTACCGGGTCGGCAACTGGATCGATGGCGAGGGGCTCCACGAGGCGGTGAGTCGGGGACCCCGCCCGATTCCCGTGGTGCACAGCCTCGCCCGCGACCTGCTGAGCGCGCTCGAGCACGTCCACGCGCACGGCATCATCGCGCGGCGCATGGTGCCGGGCTCGGTGCTCGTGAGTCCGCTGGGCGGCGGCACGCTCACCGATCTGCGGTACTGCAGCTACGTGCTGCCCGCGGTGCCGCCGGGCACCATCCCCTCGGCGCTCACCTTCATGGCGCCGGAGGTCCGCGACGGTGCGCCCGGAGATCCGACCAGCGACGTGTACAGCGCGGGCGCGCTTCTGTACCTCGCGATCACCGGCCAGGAACCGCTACTCGATCCCACGCGCATCCGGCCGCCGAGTGAGCTGCGCCCGAACTGTCCCCGCGCGATCGAGCGCATCGTGGTGCGCGCACTGCAGCGCGCGCCCAACGCCCGCTACCTGACCGCGGTCGAGATGCTGGAGGATTTCGCCTCGGACGCGGGAAGCTACGACCCGCCCGCGATGGCGCTCGGCGTCGGTCCGATGCCAGATCCTGACGACGCGGTGCACTGGGAGCAGCGCCTTCGCCGCGCGCTGGGCGACGACTACGAGCTGCTGGGTCCGCTCGGCCGGGGTGGCTTCGGCCGGGTCTACCGGGTGCGCGACCTGCACCTTGAGCGCGAGGTCGCGCTCAAGATCCTGAATCCGCTGTTCACCCTCGACGCGGACGTGGTCGAGCGCTTCCGGCGCGAGGCCCAGCTCGCCGCCCGGCTCAGCCACCCGAATATCGTCAACATCTACGACATCGGCGGTCGCGCGGGACTCATCTGGTACACCATGGAGCTGATCGACGGGCCCAATCTCGCGCAACTCGTCGCGCGGGACGGACCCCTCTCGCTCGAGCGCACGCTGCGGTTGCTGCGCGAAGCCCTGTCGGCACTCGCGCACGCGCACGGCTCTGGACTGGTGCACCGCGACATCAAGCCCGAGAACATCCTGATCGATCCTGACGGCAGCGTGCAGATCACCGACTTCGGTCTCGCGCTCGCGCTGCGAAACCGGTTCGGCGGCGCGACGAGCCAGAGCGGCACGCCCCAGTTCGCGAGTCCCGAGCAACTGCTCGGCGAGCGGGTGGACCAGCGCTCGGATCTGTACAGCCTCGCCGCGGTGGCGTACTTCGCGCTGCTCGGCACGCCGCCCTTCCCCGGCCGCACCCCCGAACAGATTCTCGCGCGCCAGACCACCAACCAGTTTCCCACGTCCCGCGGCACCCGCGATGACGTGAGTGAAGCCATCGAGTCGGTGCTCGACCGCGCGCTCAGCGCGGAGGTCGAGGCGCGCTATCCGTCGGCAGCCGACTTTCTGCAGGCCGTCAACCGCGCCGCTGGCGAGCTGGACGATCCCCGCGGCATGACGGGCCCGTTGGAGCAGGCGGGCGACTGGGCCCGGGCGGCTGCCCGCTGGCTCCGGGGCTCCCCGCTCGACGGACCCACTTGACTAAATCGGGCCGCTGTGCAGATTCATCCACGCGATCAGCCCCCAGCGTGACCATCATTGGATCAACAGGGATTACCCGCCCCATGGGTGTATCGCCCCCGAGGGGCTCTTTTTTTATGACGCGGGACTGGCCCGCGCTCATAAAAACTCGGCCGCCGGATCAGCCGGCACCGACGCAGGCCAACAAACCCGGAGTAGAAGCAATGGCTCGCATCACTGGCACGGTGAAATGGTTCAACGACGCGAAGGGTTTTGGTTTCATCACCCCGGAGAATGGTGAGAAGGACTGCTTTGTTCACCACACCGCCATCAAGGCCGAGGGCTTCCGCAGCCTCGCCGAGGGCGACCGGGTCGAGTTCGACATCGTGCAGGGTGCGAAGGGGCCTGCCGCGGAGAACGTGACCAAGGCCAAGTAAGCGGACCGATGGTGCAGAAAACGAACGGGCCGCCCTCGAAGCGGCCCGTTTGCGTTTCCGGCGATACCGCCGACGGTACCTCCGGACGTCACTTGTGGCGGTAGATGACCCTGCCTCGGGTGAGATCGTAGGGGGACAGCACTACGCTGACCCGGTCGCCCTCGAGCACGCGGATCTTGAACTTGCTCATCTTTCCGGCAGCGTAGGCCAGGATCTCGTGTCCGTTCTCGAGCATGACGCGGTAGTTGCGATCGGGCAGGACCTCACTCACCACCCCCTCCATCTCGATCCCTTCCTCTTTGGCCATCCACACTCTCCCCGGCAGGGTTCACCCGCGGGACCGACGGATGTCGGCCCCAGCCCGTGAGATACGGGATGCGGGAGCGGGGAATCTTGCCGGGCGGAGGCGGGGGCGCAACCACGCTACGCCGCGGCGGCGCGGGGCAGCCGGGCCCGGATGGTGTCGATCTGCTCTTCGACCCGCGCCACGAGGTCGGCGATGGTCGCGGCATCGAAGGTGAGACGCGCCCCGGCGGTGCGGTAGAGCTCGGGCAGGCTCCGCGTCGCGCCCAGCCGCAGCGCCTCGCGGTAGCGCCGCACGGCGCCGATGGGATCATCGAGGCTGTTCCGCCAGATCTGGAGCGCCCCCACCTGCGCGATGCCGTACTCGATGTAGTAGAAGGGGTACATGAAGATGTGGAGCTGGCGGTACCAGCGCGCCACCCGCTCGGCGTCGAGCCCCGACCAGTCGACGCCACGCTCGAATCGGGAGCGCAGCCGCAGCCACTCGCGATCGCGCGCCCCGGCATCGCCGCCGTCGGGACTGGTGTAGATCCAGTTCTGGAACGCATCCACCGACGCGATGTGCGCCAGGCTCAACAGCACGTCTTCCAGATGCTCGATCCAAGCGCCCAGCGCGGCCTCCTCGGTGAAGAGCCCCTGCGGCTCGGCGAGATGCGGTGAGGCGAGCAGCTCCATCGACATCGAGGCCAGCTCGGCGGCCTCGGAGCCCGGATGGCGCTGCCAGATGAGCGGCAGCTCGTGCGATGCAAAGGCGTGAAAGGCGTGGCCCGCCTCGTGGAGCAGCGTCATGACGTCATCCACCAGACCGACCGCGTTCATGAAGATGAAGGGCCGACCCCGGTGGTGGAGCGTTTCGCAGTAACCCCCGGGCGCCTTGCCGCGGCGGCTCTCCAGATCGAGGAGGCGCTCGTCGATCATGGTCTGGAACTCCCGGCCGAGGTCGGGCGCCACGCGGTCGAAGACCCGGCGCGCCTTGGTCACCAGCTCGTCGGCATTCTCGAATGGTCGAAGCGGATCGCTCCGGTACGGATCCACGGCCAGATCCCACGGGCGGAGCGAGTCGAGACCGAGCCGCCGGCGCCGCTCCTCCAGCAGGCGCTCCACCGCCGGCGCCACGGTGCGCTCCACGGCCACGTGGAAGCGCTCGGTATCCGCCGGGGAGTAGTCGAAGCGGAACTTGGCCGGGAAGATGTAGTCACGGAAATTGGCGAACCCCGCGTTCTTCGCGGCCCGCTGCCGCAAGGCGTACATGCGGTCGAAGAGCGCGGCGAGCGCCTTCTGCTGATCCATGTACGGCTGTGCGGCGGCGCGGAACGCCGCCTCGCGAACAC
The DNA here is from genome assembly GCA_013816685.1 of Gemmatimonadales bacterium. Classification (GTDB taxonomy): domain Bacteria; phylum Gemmatimonadota; class Gemmatimonadetes; order Gemmatimonadales; family GWC2-71-9; genus JACDDX01. The sequence goes on along the minus strand of JACDDX010000017.1, from coordinate 8,180 downwards.
CGCGGTCGGCACTCTTGAGAAAGGGCTGGAGTTGCGGAAGCGGCCGGTCCTCGCCTTCCCAGCGCACCGTCATCGAGCCGGTGATGCGCTGGTATTTCGCACTCAGTTCCTCCAGCTCGGCAAAGATCGGAACGTTCGCCTCGCGGAAGATCGCGATCGATGTCCGGAAGCGGGCCATCGTGGTGGCGAACTCCGGCGCATCGTACCCCGACTCGACCAGCAGTCGGGCGAGCTCGACGCTCCGCTCCTCCATCTTCGGCAGGATCTCGCTCGAGAACCGCAGGTGCGCAGCCTCCTTCTCGGCGCTCGAAGTGTCGATGGTGTAGGCGATCATCGCGAGGGCGGCCGCTTCCGTGACCAGCTCCTCGAGCCGGGACCATTCCCGGAGCCAGCTCTCGGTGGACTCGGCATCGATTGCGCGCGCCGCAAGGCGCTCGAAATAGGGAGCGATATCGTCCCAGCCCGCCTGGGCAAAGGCATCGGGAGACGAGGGCAATACCGGCGCGTTCACGAGCGCTCCTGCTGTCGAAGAATGGGTGACGAGCCGGATACTACGACGGTCCCCGACGCCTCACAATCCCGGATCTGAGTGGCCCGACAGGCGCGCCTGTCGATGATAGAGATACGCGAGCGAGAGCGAGACGAGCCCGAGAATGAAGACCGAGCCAACCCGGTAGAGCGCGTCGAGCGACGAGAGGTCGAAGACCACGACCTTGACGATCGCGAGCCCCGCGACCGCGAGTCCGGCCACCCGGGCCGGACGCAGATCGCGGCGGAATCCCAGCCCCACCAGCAGCGCCGCGAACACCAGCCACCACGCACTCACCGACAGGCCGGACGTAAGCGCCGCGCGGTCTGCCGCCCAGGGCTTGAGCAAAAAGTACCGCCGCAGCTCGCCGGTCACGCCGAAGAGTGTCATCGTTCCGGCCAGCAGCCAGAGCCCGGTGCGTACCGGCCGGTCGAACACCTCGTCCCGCTGGCGCCAGAGCCCGGCCGCGAGGCTGGCGGTCACGGCGATCGCGAACCAGAGCGCGAGCGCCCACCGTCCGGTGAAGGCCGGATCCAGCCCCGCACGAGTCGCTTCGGCGTCGCCGACCAAGGCGGCGAGCGCGACGGCGAGGGTCGCGAGGGCGTACCAGCGGCCGTCGAAGCGCCGGAGTGGATGGTCGAGCGCGGCCCACATGAGGACCAGCGGAAGCCAGCCGGCTACGCGCAGGCTGCCCTGCCACCGCTCGCCGACGGCAAGCGCGAGCGCGGCGGCCCCGATAAGCGCGAACGGCGGCCGCACCCGCGTGTACCCGGCCACCAGATACGGTACCGCGACGAGGAGCGCGACCAGACCAGGCGCCGCGTCGAATCGGGCCGGCGCCAGCTCCCGAACTGACCAGCCCAGCAGCAGCGGTGTGAGCAGGAAGTAGAGGCCTTCACCCGGCACCGGCGGCCACAGCGACACCAGCGGCCGCCGGAGCGCGTGCCACCAGACGGGCGCCGCGAGTATGAGGGCGGACGCGAGTACCGGCCAGCGCATCGGCAACCGGTCGCTCGCCTGCGAGAGGAAAAACCAGCCGCCGGAAAAGGCCAGGGCGCGGGTCTCCCACCAGCCTTCGCTCAGCGCGAGGGCCAGGGCCGCGGATCCCCCGATAACGCCGTACAACAGCACACCCCACGCGGACGCCCGATCGCTGGCGCCGGCGCCGCCCACGATGAAAAATCCCGCCGCGACGACGAACGCGGTAAGCCGCCACCGACGCCGTGCGGCGACCAGCCCGAGCCCGGCCGACATGGACGCGAGATAGAGGAGCAGCAGGTCCGGATTCGCCTGGTTCCGGCCGAGCAGGACGGGCGCCATGAGCGCGCCGAGCGCGGCGGTGGTGCCGAGCGCTTCGGCGTCGATGCCGTAGGCGATCATGGCGAGCGCGACGGACACCAGTGCGAGCCCGACGATACCCGAGGTGGGGGGCAGGACGCTGTAGAGCCGGGTGGCCGCCCATACGCTGAGGTAGATGATGGCCGCGCCGCAGCCGATCAGCGCCGCGCCGTAGGTACGGTAGCGGCTGTGCAGCCGCCAGCCGATGGCCCCGACCACGGCGCCGGCGACGGCGCCCCCCGTACAGCGCAGCACCGGCGAGATCCACCCGCGATCGAATGAGAGCTTGAGGAGGTAGCCGGCGGCCAGAATCAGCGCAACGACACCCACCGCGAGCAGCCCGCGCTGCCCGATCCACTGCTCGCTGTCGATCAGCGATGCCGTTCGGCGACCCGCGAACCGAACGGCAGGGACCGAGGAGAGCGAAGGGACCGAAGGGCCCAAAGGCACTGGCCGTTCGGGCTCCACTACCGGGTCGACCGGTACGTGGACCGGCGTCTCGGCCGGCGCTGGCCGGGAGCCCGCGTCGGCCGACCCGGGTGCCCGCGCACGGAGGAGCGACTCCAGCGCTTCGATCCGGCGCTCGAGGCGATCGATGCGGTCGTCGGTGCTCACGCTGCGCCGACTTCCCCACTCGCCGCGGCAGTCACCGGCCGCGGCGGCGCGTGGCCGATCCGGAACGTCATCACGCCCACCAGCGCCACGCACATGCCCGCCAGGTAGAAGGGCCACCCGTGCCCCAGCCGCTGAAAGGCCGATGTCGCTGCCAGCGGTGCGAACACTCGTGCGATACCCGCGAACGTCTGCGCCACCCCCATCGTCGTCCCCAGCTCGGCGGGATCCGAGTGCCTCGACATGAGCGACGTCGTCGCGGGAAAGAGCAGCGCGGTGCCGATCGGAACCAGCGGGATCACCAGGGCGAGCAGCAGGAGGGTCGGCGGCAGGGGATAGAGCGCGAGGCCGAGCACCAGGAGGATGGTCCCGAGGCGCATCGCCCGGTTCTCGCCCAGCCGGTCGACGATGGGACCGAGGAGGAGACTGCGCATGACGAAGCCGAGGATGCCGACATAGAGGAAAACGTAGCCGATGGTGCGCTCGTTGAGTCCGAATTCGGCGCCGAGATAGAGGGCCAGCACCGAGGTCATGGCCGAGAAGGCGAACAGGCCGACCGCGTAGATCCAGATCAGCCGCGCGACCGGGGCCAGCGGATGCCGGAGCGTCTCCCACGCCGGCTGCCAGAGCGGCCGCCTCGGACGCGCGGCGTCGACCCCCGACACCCGCGATTCGGGAAGCCAGCCCCAGGCGAATCCGAGATTTACCACGCAGAGCGCCGCCGCGATCAGCCCCGGCGCGGCGCGGCCCAGGTGCGCGGCGAGCGAGCCCAGGGCCGGGCCCACCATGACGCCGGCGGCGGTGGCGGCGCTGAGCCAGCCGAGCGCGCGGGCGCGATCCTTGGGGGTGACGGTGTCTGCCACATAGGCCTGCGCCACACCAGTCGTGCCGCCGCCCGCGCCCTGCACGATGCGCGATGCGAACAGGAGCCAAATGCTGTCGGCGAACCCGAAGACCACGTACGCCATCGCAGACGCAAAGAGGCCGATGAGCAGCGCGGGCCGGCGACCGTAGCGATCCGAGAGACGGCCCCAGAGCGGCGCCGCGACCAGTTGCGCCACCGAGAACGACGCAATCAGCCGGCCCACCGTCTCCGGGGTGGCGTGGAGATGGAGCGCGTAGAACGGCAGCAGCGGCAACACGATCATGAAGCCGATCATGTCCACCAGATTGACCGCGATCAGCACCGAGAGGCGGCGGAACTGACCGCGCGGGGTCACGTCGAGTGGCGAGGTCACCCGCCGGTCCCCCGCTCCGCGCCGACCGCGAAGACGGCGGCGCTGATGACCATGAGCACGACACCGTACGCGGCGGCGACCCCGACGTCCGACTGGCGCAGACTGCCGAGAATCTCCAGCGACACGGGACGGGTGTCGTAGGTGTAGAGCATGATCGAGGTGACGAAGTCACCGAAGGCCGTGACGAACGCGAGACTCGCGCCCGCCATCAGGGCCGGCCTGAGCAGCGGCAGCGTCACCCGGCGGAGCGCGCGCCAGCGGCCGGCACCGAGGCTGGAGGCCGCCTCGTCGAGCGCGGGATCGAGGGCCCGAAAGCCGGCGAGGATCGGTCGGCTGGTGAGCGGCAGGTCACGCACCAGGTAGGCGAGGGGTAGAATCCAGAGCGTACCCACCAGGATCACCCGCCCCGCCCAGGGCGCGTGCACGCTGAACGCGGTCGCCAGCGCGATGGCGAAGACCGTTCCCGGCACCGCCCAGGGCAGCGCCAGCAGCAACTCGATTGCGCGACCCGCCGGCACCCGGCGGCGCACGCTCAGGATGCCGGCCGCCACCGCCACGGTGACCGCGGCTCCGGTCGCGACCGTCGCGAGCCAGAGACTGTTGAGCAACGGTCGTGCACGGACGGGATCACGCACCAGCGTCACGTAGTTCTGGAGCGTGTACGCCGGCGGGATCGGCTCGATGGTCCAGGTGCCGAGCGGGACGAACGAGACCAGCACCAGCGTCAAATGCGGCAGCAGCAGCACCACCGCCAGGCCCCAGCCGGCCGCCGCGAGCCCGACGCGAAGCCAGGGCCGGCGGATGGGGACGGCCGCCGGAGCGGCGCCTTTCCGCCCCCCGGCGAGGCTGTCGTCGGCGCGGGAGCCGCGCAGCAGCGCGAGCGCGAGCAGCGCGACCAGCGTCAGCGAGACCGTCTCGACCATGGCAAGCTCGGTCTCGCCGTTGAGCCGCGTCGCGACGATCTGCGTCGTCATCACGCGGAAACCGCCACCGAAGATGTAGGGCGCGCTGAACGAGGCGAGCGACGTCATGAACGTCAGCAGCGCGGCTCCGGTGAGGGCCGGACGCAGCAGCGGCAGCGTGACTCGCCAGAGCATCCGCCGCGGCCCGGCGCCCAGACTGGCGGCGGCCTCGACCAGTGACGCATCGAGCGTGGCGAGTCCCGCGCGGGTGAAGAGATAGAAGTACACATACATGGAGTAGGCGTGGACCAGCAGGATGGCGCCCGCGCCCTGAAGTCGCCAGGGCGGATCGGTGAGGCCGAGTACCCGCTGCACCAGCAGCGACACGAACCCGGTCTCACCGTAGAGGAACAGAAACGCGAGCACCCCGACCAGCGGCGGCAGCACCGCCGGCAGGGCGACGAGCGTGCCGAGGATGCGGGCGCCGGGGAGGTCGTAGCGCGCCAGCAGAAAGGCTAGCGGCACGCCGATGAGCGCTGACAGCGCGACGGTCGCCAGCGAGATCCAGATGCTGGCCCACAGCGCGCGCCATTCCGTCGCCCGTCCCAGAAACGCGCGCACGTATTCGAGCGTCCAGCCGTCGCCGCCCCGCACACCCTCGACCAGCACGAGCAGGAGCGGATACACCACGAGCCACGCCAGCACGAGCGCCAGGAGCACACCCACGGTCCTCGGCCTCACCGTGTCGCCCGGATCATCGATCGTCCGAGGCGAAGAGATAGATCCCCCCGCCGGCGCGCCGGCTCGGCATGATCCCGACCCGCTCGCCCACCGCGGCGGCGGTCGGCTGACCCAGCACCTCCAGGGTCGCGCCGGCCTCGGTCCGGACCTGGAAGAGCGCGGCGGGGCCGGTGAAACGCCGGGCGGTGACAGTTCCGGGCACCGCGCCGGGACCGGGCGGCGTCAACCGCAGCGATTCGGGTCGCGCCATCAGCAGCCGTTCGCCCAGGGGATGGCCGTTCGAGCTCGGCTCGGCATCGATCTCCCATTCCGCGCCTTCGATGCGCACCCGGGTCCCGCGATTAGCCAGCCCGAGAAGCTGGACCGGAATCGAGCTGGCTCGCCCCACGAAGCCGGCGACGAATGCCCCGGCCGGTGCGGAGTAGAGCTCGTCCGGCGTTCCGATCTGTTCCAGCCGGCCGCCGCGCAGCACGGCGACCCGGTCGCCCAGATCGAAGGCGTCGTCCTGCTCGTGGGTAACCAGCACAGTGGTGATGCCCACCCGGCGGATGATGTCACGAATCTCGCGGCGGGTGCGCTCGCGCAGCGCCGGGTCGAGATTGGAGAGCGGCTCGTCGAGCAGCAGCACCCGGGGCTCGGGTGCGAGCGCGCGCGCGAGCGCCACGCGCTGCTGCTGTCCCCCCGAGAGCTGCCCCACCCGCCGGCGTTCGTAGCCCGCGAGGTCCACCGCTCCGAGCGCCCGTGACACTCGTCGCGCAAGCTCGGTCCCGCGCACGCGCCGCGACTCCAGCCCGAACGCGACGTTCTCGCCCACGTCGAGATGGGGAAAGAGGGCGTAATGCTGGAAGACCATGCCGAACCGGCGGGCGACCGGATCGGCGCGCGTGACGTCCTCGCCCTCCACTCGCACCAGGCCGTCGTCGGGCTGTTCGAAGCCGGCGAGCAGCCGGAGCGTCGTCGTCTTGCCGCTGCCGCTGGGTCCGAGCAGCGCCAACATGCCTCCGCGCTCGATCCCGAACGAGACGCGATCCACCGCGACGGTCCGGTCGAAGCGCCTGGTGAGCCCCTCCACCTCCAGGTATGCGCTCATCCGATCACCGCTCAGTGGCGCCGCTGCCGCGCACGTGGCGATCCCAGTAACTCATCCAGCCGGTGGTCTCGCGCGCCAGCGTCGCCCAGTCCACCCTCGCCACGACCATGTCGCGCTCTACCTCGGCAACCCAGTCTGGCACGGAGTCGGGGGACAGCCCCTTGCGGGCGGGCAATCGGTAGACCTTTCGGGCCGCGAGGAGCTGGGCTTCCGCGCTGCCCACGTAGTCGATGAAGGCGCGGGCGGCGTCCGGATGCGGGGCGCCGCGGACCAGGGCGATGGCATCGTCGATGACCACGGTGCCGCTGCGTGGAAAGACATAATCGAACGGCATGCCCTTGGCCCGACTGATCAGGATGTCGGGCAGATCCCACAGCGTGACGAGTCCTTCCCCCCGCGCGAGCCGCTGGTCGAGAATCGCCGGATTGAGCGTGTAGCTCCTGGTCTGGCCGTCGAGCCGGCGCAACCAGCGCATGCCCGGCGCGGTGTCGCCAGGGGTCCGCATGCCGCGCAGGATCATCAGTCCCCAGATCGCGCGCATGGTGCCGCTGGCGACCGGATCGCGGATGAGGACCTTGTCCCGCCAGCGCGGCGCGAGCACGTCGTCCCAGTCATGTGGTGCCTTGCTCCGGGGCACGAGCCGCGAGTTGAACGCGATGATGGCCGGGGTGCGGTAGACCGGAAAGTAGGCGTCGTCCGGGCCGACGCCGCGTGGATCCACCCGCCGAGCCCAGGCCGGCCGGTAGGGCGCGAGGATCGAGTCGCGCAGCCCGCGGTCGAAAATGGTCGTGGGTCCGCCGAACCACACATCCGCCTGCGGATTCACCCGCTCGAAGCGCAACCGGTCGAGCACCTCCTGCGAGCCCATGTCCAGCCAGCGCACGTCCACGTCCGGCCGGCCGGCCTCGAAGGCGTGCTCCAGCAGCGTCAGCTGATCCCGCCCGTGCGGCGAGTAAATGACGACAGGAATCCGCCCATCCCCGGCGCAGGAGCCGCAGGCGGTGGACACCACGGCGGCCGCCGCCGCCGCCGCGAGCCGCCACCTGCGCGCGCTCATGGTGCGGCCACCCCCTGGCTCACCGCCGGGCTGGCGGATGCAGCGCGAGAAGATTGGCGAAGAGGCGAAAGGCCCCCGGCACGCCCGCGGGGAGTTGACGAAAAAAACTGAGTCCGGTGTAGACGTACGTCCCGCGTCCGACCCGCGCGATCAGCAGCCCGCCCTCCCGCGGCGCGTCGGCGGGATCGTGGGTCTCGAGCAGCGTGCGGTACGCCGGATCCCAGCCGCGCGCGAAGTACAGCCCGCGCTCCTGGACCCATCCTTCCCAGTCGGCCGGCCCCAGGACATTCGGCGCCCGCACCGCGCGGTCGCCGAGCCGAAGCACTCGGACCGGCGCCCGCTCGTCGGTCACCCGATCGTGCGCCACCGGTTGCTGTCCGGCTCCGGGCGCCGGTCCTCCGACCGTGAGCGGCAGTGGCGCGAAGCGGCCCTCGAAGAAGGCGCGCTGCTGATACTGCACGATGACGAGTCCACCGCCGCGGGCGTAGTCGAGCAGCCGCGCGTTATGCTCGACCAGCGCGGTGTCGGTTTCGTAGGCGCGCGGGCCGATGACGATCGCGTCGTAGCGCGACAGGTCGGCGCGTTCCAGGGCGGCACCATCGATCAGCTCGATCGGCAGGCCGACGCTTCGCAGCGCCTCGGGCACCCGGTCCGCCGCTCCGCGCACGTAGCC